>NZ_JAUNLM010000039.1:0-18804 GCF_030532265.1 Clostridium sp.
GTGGCACTCCCAACAGGAATCGAACCTGTATCTATCCCTTAGGAGGGGATTGTTCTATCCATTAAACTATGGGAGCTTACTATTTAAATTTTATTATAGTAACATAAATATGTCAATTAAAAAAGTAATTTTTTTACAAAATAAATAAAGATAGCATATGCTATCTTTATTATTGTTCAACATTCTTCTTTCTTCTTAATAATGTCACAACAGTTGCTAGTATAGGTACTGATAAAGCAATTGCCCCTGCTGACACTAACCATTCCATTGGTGGTATTCTTGTAAGTGTAAATATTTCTCTTCCTATTGGAGTAATAAATCCAAGAAGTATTATTCCCATCATTAACGTTACAAGAAGAACCTTAAATGGTGTTATAGGTAATGCTACTTTAAATAATATTACAAGACTTACTCCTGCAAGCATAAGCACTGAAAGTGTTCTTGCAAGCTCAAGTGATGCGCCTCCATATTTATAGGATATTACAAAAGTAGAGGATACAAATATTGCTATAAGCACACCATTTGGAATACTAGCAGTTAATATTCTCCCTAAGAAACCTTTTTTCACTCTTTCTTTATTTGGAAGCATTGCTAAAAATAATGCTGGTATTCCTATTGCACAACTTCCAATAAGTGAAAGTTGTATAGGTTGTATTGGAAATGGTAAAAGTAATATTGAGAACACAACAGCCAAAATTATTGAATAAGTTGTCTTTGTTAAGAACAACTGAGCAACTCTTTCTAAATTATTTATTTGTTGTCTTCCCTCAGCTACAACCTTTGGAAGTGCACTAAAATTTGACTTCATAAGAACTAATTGCGATACAGCTTTTGCTGCATCTGAACCATTTGCCATTGCAATTCCACAATCCGCTTCTTTAAGTGCTAATACATCATTAACACCATCACCCGTCATAGCTACAGTATGCTCATTTTCTTGAAGAGCAATTACTAAAGCTTTCTTTTGATGAGGTGTAACTCTTCCAAACACACTATATTTTTCAACTTCATTTTTAAGATCTTCCATATTATCCGGTAAATCTCTTGCATCTATATAATTCTCTGCACCTTCTACACCAGCTCTTTTAGCTACTGCAGAAACTGTAACTGGGTTATCTCCTGATATAACCTTTACTTTTACTCCTTCTTCCTTAAAAAATCTTAAAGTTTCTGGAGCATCTTCTCTTATTATATCTTCAATAAGAACTATAGCTACCTCATTTATATCTGATAATTTTTCATTCTTCAATGTTTTAATATTTGATTCCGCTAAAATTAAGACTCTTCTACCTTTTTTAGCTTCATCTTCAACTTGCTTTTTAACATTTGAATATTTATCTCCCATTACAATTTCAGGAGCTCCAAATACCCAAGTTCCTATATCTTTTGTAACTATCCCACCCCATTTTCTCTTTGATGAGAAAGGTACTTTTTCTACTATTTCAACATTTGAATCTTCTTTATATTTATCCAATATAGCTTGTTGAGTTGGATTTTTACTAGGAAGGTTATGTGAAATAGAAGCTAAAATATCATCTATATATTTATTATCATAATTTGATACATTTTTTACATCTATAAGCTTTAAAGCTCCTTCTGTAATTGTTCCTGTTTTATCTACACATAATACATCAACTCTTGCAAGAACTTCTGTTGCTGAAAGCTCTTGAACTAGTGTGTCATACTGAGAAAGCTTTATTATAGCAACTATAAACGTTGCACTTGTTAAAAGTACTAAACCTTCTGGAACCATTCCTATAATACCTGATACAGTACCTATAACAGCATCTTGCCAACTTGACTTTATAAATATAAGTTGAGTTGTTGCAAGTAATATACCAATAGGTATTATTAATATTAAAAGTACCTTAAGTATTTTATTTAATGAATTTTGAAGTTCTGAATTTGTTATTTTAAACTTTCTAGCTTCATCTGCAAGCTTTGATGAATATGTATTTGATCCAACTTTAGTTACCTTCATATAACCATCACCTGCAACTACAAAGCTTCCTGATAAAAGTTTACTATTACATCTTTTATGTATTGGATCTGATTCACCAGTAAGCATTGATTCATCAACTTCTAGTTCGTTACCTTTATATACTATACCATCTGCAAGTATTTGATCCCCAGTTTTTATGTATATAATATCATCCTTTACTATATCTTCTATACCTATTTTTTTAATTTTTCCATTTCTAATTGCCATACAATTTGCTTCACTTATAACCGATAATTTTTCAATTATATTTTTTGCTTTAACCTCTTGTATAACACCAATTAAACTATTTACAATTATTACTCCTGCAAATATAGCATTTTTAGGTGAACCTGCAATTATTACAGCTACTGCAAGAACTAGATTTAAAGCATTAAACATAGTAAAAAAGTTCGATCTTAAAATTTGCAAAAATGTTTTTGATGGAGCTTTTGGCAGTTTATTTACATCACCATTTAAAACTCTTTTTTGTACTTCTTCATCTGTTAATCCTTGTATATCTTCATACTCCACTTTATCTTCAACTCTCTTACATTCCATTATATAACTCCTTTATTAAGTTGTATTTTATATACAATTAGTTTAATTTACTAATCTTAATTTAATCTTAAATTTTTAAGAATATATAATAAACTTATCCTTAAATACTAATATAAAGTTTTTTATTATTACTATAATTCTTTTAAAATTTCATTTAATTTATCATACTTATAAAAACTAATATTTAAAATTCCATTATCTTTACATTTATTATAAAACTTCTTTGCATAAACCTCACCATCTAATTCACCTGTTACTATCCATTTTTGAATACTATTATCTAAATTCATTACTCTACTTACTACTTTATTTTTATCAAAACTCATATAAATTGGATTTTTTATTATATAAACATTAAATCCACGTTCTGAAAGTTTACTCATTCTAGGTATGTAAGAATTTATATCCTTATTATTTTTAGGATATATTATGTATCCTATAAGCCCATTTCTATTTTTAGGAGTTAAAACCACTCCATTATTAAAGTTACTAACAGATACAAATCTTTTATCCACAAAATTTTCTAAATATAATCTATCTGATTGTGAATAACTTATTTTTAAACATATGAAAATTCCTAAAAATAAAAAAATAATAATATTTATTATAAGAAAGCTCTTTAATTTTTTCATATATATCTCTCCTATCTTATTTATATTATTACCAATAAATTTATAAACTCTCTATTTTATTATCTATATTTTTAAATATATACATAAAAAAATCTTTAGTCCTTTAAAAGTTTTAAGAATTATAATATACTTCTCTTATGGGATTTATTTCTTATAAATGAAAAATTCAAGAGAGGATGGATATTATGCTAAGAACAATACTTTTCTATCCTGGAATAATACTTAGCTTAATTATTGCACCTTTAGCTTTAATTAAAATAAAATATTTAGAGCATAAAGGTAAAGATAAAGAAAGAACTGAAGCTATATTTAAAATAACTTCTTTTTGGGCAAAATATGTTATGTGGCTTAGTGGAGCTAAGGTTAAAGTCTTTGGAGAAGAGAATATTCCTAAAGATGAAGCTGTTTTATTTGTTGGAAATCATCAAAGCAATTTTGATATTCCACTTATAATGAGTAGTATTAAAGTTCCTAAAGGATTTATTGCAAAAAAAGAACTAGAAAAATGGCCAGGCATAAGTATGTGGATGAAATATATAAGATGTGTATTTATGGACAGAAGTAATATAAGAAAATCTGCAGAAGCAATAGTTCAAGGTATCCAAACTTTAAAATCTGGATATTCAATGGTAATCTTTCCTGAAGGTACTAGAAGTAAAGGGAAACCTGTTGCTGAATTTAAGGCTGGAAGCTTTAAATTAGCACTAAAATCAAAAGTTAAAATAATTCCATTTACAATTAATGGTTCATATAAACTTTTAGAAGCAAATGGAGGAAAAATAAAAGCTTGCCCGGTAGAAATATATATTCATAAACCTATTGATACAACTAAATTATCAAAAGAAGAAATAAGTGAATTACATACTACAGTTAGAAATATCGTAGTATCTGACCTACCAAAAGCACAACAATAAAAAGATGGACTTATTAATCCATCTTTTTTATTAATATTTTATTATATTGTTCACAATTTTTTTGTTAAATTTTTCATATTTATCATATATACTATAACTTATTCGTATGTTCATAAAAAAATTAAGATGGAGGTGTAATTTTTTATGAAAAAAATTCTTATAGGTTTACTTATTTTAGGTAATGTATTTGTAGTATCAGGTTGCAATAAAGGTTCAAATCAACTAAATCAGAATAATTCAACTACTCAAGTAGAAGAAGAATCTCCTAAAAGCGATAATCAAACTGTTGTAGATGAAAGTAAGCCTGATGATAAAACTACAAATAAAGAAGAATCAAATAAACATGAATCTATAAATAAAGATTCAATTAATGATAAATCTGAAACAGATTTAAATAACTCAAATGATACTTCTACTACAACTAACGAAAAAAATACAGAAAATAATGAGTCAAAAAATAATAAATTAAATAATAATACTTCTAATAAAGAAACTAATGATAAATTAACTTCTAAAAAAGAATCTGTTAAACAAGATCATAAAAATACTCCAAGCGACAATAAAGTTGTTGAAAATAGAGTAAAAGAAAAAACTAAGAATAATGAATCTACTCAAGATACTATGTCCCCTTATTACGGAACATGGTCAATAGATAAGGTAATTGGTCACACTTTATATTCAACAAACAATACAAGTCCGTTAAATAAAACATTAGTTATTTCTAAAAATAAATATGTTAATAATGCATTTAATGTTAAAATTGATAAACCAAAATATTTAATAACAAAATTATCCGAAAAGGACTTTTGCAGAGGTTATAAAATGGACTCTCTTAAAGGAACTGGGCTTAATGAAGGTCCTATTACAGCATTAGATATTACAAGTTCAACTGATCCAAATAGTGACTTTGATGAACTTTATATTCAAAATGGATATCTAATATATTTACAAGACGGAGTTTTCTTTAAATGTAGTAAACGCTAGAAAATAGTATCGACAATGTCGATACTATTTTTTTATTAATATCTATATTTACTTTTCTCATATTTCTTATATTTAATAATTAAAGTATCACTTATCAAATTGAATATAAATCTTTATAAACACATTATATATTATCCAATTTAAATAAAATTTGTTATATAATATAAAATATAGATTTAATTTGAATATATGTATTTAATTTTCATAAAGATTAAAGAAAGTCAATATCAATATTAAAAAATAACAAGTTTTTAAAATGTAAATTTATTACATTTAAATATTTTTTTCACTTTCTTAATTTCTTCATTTTTATTAGTTTTTCATTGTATTTTTACAAATTTAATATTATTTTTATCCATCTGTTTAATAAACATATGTCCCTCTATTTTAAAATCTTTCTCCCTGTGTTTTATTTATTTCTTCATCTATGTTATTTACTTAACTTTTCTTATTAATTGCTGTACAATATAGAAGTTGTTTTAATATTTTAATAAAAGGTGGTATATTTTATGACTATGCAAAAGCTTTTAAGTAAAACTAGACAAGCTATTAATGATTTTGAACTTATTCAAAATGGAGATAAAATTGCTGTTGGTCTTTCTGGAGGGAAAGATAGTTTAACTTTATTGCATATATTGAAAAACTATCAAAGATTTTCTCCTGAAAAGTTTGATTTAATAGCTATAACATTAAATCCTGGAAATGTTGATAACGCTCCGCTTCATGAGCTTTGCAAATCTTTAGGTATTGAATTTCATGAGATAAAAACTAATATAGCTGAAATTGTATTTGATATAAGAAAAGAGAAAAACCCTTGCTCTTTATGTGCTAATTTAAGACGTGGCGCTTTAAATGATAATGCTAGACGCCTAGGCTGCAATAAAATAGCTCTTGGACATCATAAAGATGATGCACTCGAAACTTTTATGCTTTCTATATTTTACGAAGGAAGAATTAATTGTTTTTCCCCAAAAAGCACTATGGAGAAATATGATGTAACTCTTATAAGACCTATGGTTTATATAGAAGAATCTATGATAAAAAAGGCTGTTCGTGAATATAATTATCCTGTTATAACTAATCCTTGTCCAGCTGATGGTAAAACTAAAAGAGAAGATTTAAAAAATCTTATAAGAAATATGAACAAAGATATCCCTGGACTTAAAAAAAGTTTATTTAGTGCATTAAATAACTCTGAACAATTGTTTATATGGGATAAAAATGAAATTAGGAGGATGTAATATTGTATAAATCAATTAATAATAAAGGAAAAGCTATTCTATTTATGTTGTTAGCTTCCTTCTTTTTTACTACTATGAATATGTTTGGTAAACTAGCTTCTGGCATAACCCCTTACCAAAAAACATTCATAACTAATGCTGTTGCAACTATAGTTGTGTGTATAATTATTAGCAAAAGGAAAGCATCATTTTTAGGAAATAAAGAAAATAGAAAATATCTTTTTTTAAGAGGAATTATGGGTACTATATCAATATGCGCATTTTATTTTTCACTAGATTATTTATTATTATCTGATGCTACTATGTTAAATAAATTAAGTCCATTTTTTGCTATAATTTTTTCTTTTCTTTATCTTAAAGAAAAAATTACTGCTAAACAATTATTTTTACTTATTTTAGCTTTTAGTGGTAGCTTATTTGTAATAAAACCACATTTTAGTTCTTCAATAATCCCTTCATTAATGGGTATAATTGCTGCAGCAACTGCTGGACTTGCTTACACTATGATTAGAGTTATTGGAGATAAAGAAGATTTCTTTACTGTTATTCTTTCATTTACAGGTATTGCAACAATAGTATGTTTTCCATTTATGTTTATTAATAATTCAGGTTTTACTAAAAATAATATTTTATATATGATACTTGCAGGAATTTGTTTTATATTAGGACAAGTTTTTCTAACCTTAGCTTATAGAAATGCTCCTGCATCTGAAATATCTATGTTTGATTATGCAGGCCTTATAATAGCTGCTGCTTATGGATTTATATTATTTAGTGAAATACCAGATATTTTATCAATAATAGGTTACTTAATAATAATAATTTCATCATTTTTTAATATATTAGCTAAAAAAACCTCATAAAAAAACTCTCATACAACGCTATTTGTATGAGAGTTTTTTATAAATAATATAGATTTTATATAATTATATTTCTCTAAAAGTGAATTTGTACTAACAATAATGCTGATGCAAATACAGCTATAATAATCATCAATGGCATTATAAACTTAAGCCATTTATTATACGTAACATCTACCATAGCTAATGTTGCAAGTATAAGCCCAGTTGGTGTAATAAATGCTATAAGTCCTTGACCAAATTGATATGAACTTACTATTGCATCTCTTGGAAGTCCTACAGTATCTGCAAGTGGTGCCATAATAGGTATAGCAAGAACTGCAAGTCCTGATGATGATGGGATAAAGAATCCTAATATAATAAATATTATAAGCATTAATATTATAAATATAGATCCATTCATACCCTTAACTCCATTTGAGAAGAAGTTAAGTAAAGTATCTGAAATTTGACCATTTTCAAGAACCAAATTTATAGATCTAGCAACTCCAATTATAAGTGCAACTCCAACAAGATCTCCTGCTCCAGATATAAAATTATCTACAAATTCTTTTTCACTTAATGTTGATATAAATCCAAGTATTATAGAAACAACTAAAAATAAAGCTGTCATTTCTATAAATCCCCAATGTTTAGCTGAAACTCCATATATCATAACCACAAAAGATAATGCAAATATTATAAGCATTAATTTTAATCTAAAAGTAAATTCAGGGACATTTTCATCATCTTCTTTTAAATATTTAGCTTCTATTTCTGCTTTTTGATCATATATAATTGACTTAGTAGGATCTTTTTTTACATTATTTGCATATCTAACAATATAAACTATAGTTATTATTGTTGCTATTATAAGTCCTGTAAATCTAAAATTTAATCCCTCTGTAAAATTAATACCTGCTGCATTTGAAGCTATTACAGATGAAAAAGGATTTACTGTTGAGAACATTGTACCAATTGATGACCCCATATATATACTAGCAATACAAACAAGTGCATCGTAACCTGCTGCTAAAAATACTGGTATTAATATTGGGTAAAGAGCTATAGTCTCTTCTGCCATTCCAAAGGTAGTACCACCAGCTGATATTAATATAGTAAATAATATTATAAGTAAGTATTCTTTTCCTTTAGTGGCCTTTGAAAGACTTGCTATACCTGCATTAAAAGCACCTGTAGCATTTAATATACCAATAATTCCTCCTATAACTAGCACAAATAGTATAATATCAACAGTATCATAAGTACCTTGTATTGGTGCCTCAACTATTTCTTTAATTCCCTGTGGTTTTTGTTGAACCCTTTCATATGTGCCTGGAATAGCAATAGGCTTATTAATACTTTCATCTTTAAATTTATCTATACTTATTTTTATTCCTAGTTTACTTAATGTTTCTTGAGTTGCCGGTTCTGAATGTGCATCTCCATTTGGCATAGTAACGCTGAAATTATTATCATCCTTATTATATGTTAGTTTTGCATAAGATCCAGCTGGAACTATATAAGTTAAGATAGCTGAAATTATTAAAACTATAAATAAAACTGTAAAGGCTGTAGGGAAGCTTAACTTTTTCTTTTGCTTTGTCATAACATCTCCTCCTTTGTATAATAATAAATAATATATTTTTTAACAATTATATCAAAAATTTGTTTATAACTAATGAACAAACAAATAACATTCAGAATGTTTATGCACAAATATTTGAATAATTATTAAAGATTTAGGAGGTATTTTTATGAAAGAAATTGTATTAGCTGGTGGTTGTTTTTGGGGTGTTGAGGAGTTTTTATCTAGAATAAATGGTGTAATAAAAACAGAGGTTGGTTATGCAAATGGAAATACATTAAATCCAACATATGAAGATGTATGTTATAAAAATACTTACTTTGCTGAAGTTTGTAAGGTTACATATGATGAAAATACTTTATCACTACAAAATCTTCTTAAAAAATTTTTTACTATAATAAATCCAACTTCATTAAATAGACAAGGAAATGATGTTGGTAGTCAATATAGAACTGGCATATATTATTTAGATGAAAAAGATATTCCAATAATTCAATCAATAAAAAAAGAAGAACAAACTAAATATTCTAAAACCATAGTTACTGAAGTTAAACCATTAAGAAATTATTATAAAGCTGAAGATTATCATCAAAATTATTTAAAGAAAAACCCAAATGGATATTGCCATATAAAATTAGATTAAAAAAAGGCATATACAATTTATTGTATATGCCTTTTTAATATAAACATTTTATAGTCTAGATAATTTTTCACCCATAATTACACCCATAGCTGAAGCCATCATAAGACCTCTAGTCCAACCACTAGAATCTCCTAGACAGTGAAGCCCCTTAATATTTGTCTCAAAGTTTTCATCAATTATTACCTTATTACTATAAAATTTTATCTCCGGTCCATAAAGTAATGTTTCCTCACTTGCAAAGCCTGGAACTACAACATTTAATGACTCTATAAAATTAATTATATTAGTCATTGTTCTATATGGTATAGCTGATGTTAAGTCACCTGCAACCGCATCTGGTAGTGTATACTTTACATTTGATCTATCTAATTCATTTGGCCAAGTTCTCTTTCCTGCTAATATATCTCCATATCTTTGAACTAATATACTTCCATTACCTAGCATATTTACAAGTTCAGCAACCTTTTTCCCATATTCAATTGGTTGATTAAATGGTTCTTCAAAATTATGTGAACTAAGTATTGCAAGATTTGTATTATTTGATTTTTTATCTTTATAGGAATGTCCATTAACTATAGCTAAATTATTATCGTAATTTTCTTGTGATACAAAACCTCCTGGATTTTGACAGAATGTTCTAACCTTGTCCTTAAATGGTGCTGGATATCCTATAAGCTTTGATTCATAAAGAACCTCATTTACCTCTTCCATTACTTCATTTCTAAGTTCAACACGAACCCCAATATCTACTGTGCCAGCCTTATGGTTTATTTTATGCTCTATACACATATCTTTAAGCCAATCAGCACCCTTTCTTCCTGTTGCAACAACAACCCTATCTGCAAATATATTTTCATCTTTTTTCTTAGTTAAAGAATCAGTTACATTAACCCCTTTAATTTTTCCTGACTCTATAATTAGATTTTTAACTTGTGTATCAAATCTAATTTCAATTTCATTTTTAATTAAATATTCTTGTAATCTTAAATATATCTTTTGTGCTTTTTCCGTTCCTAAATGTCTTATAGGACAATCAACAAGCTTTAAATTTCCCTCTATTGCCTTTTTTCTTATTTTTTTAATTCCCTCTGGATTATTTACACCTTCTACTTTATTATCTGCCCCAAATTCTAAATATATTTTATCAGTATAATCTATATATTTCTGAACTAAATTGCCCCCTATAAGCTCAGGTAAATCTCCTCCAACCTCATAATTTAGTGATAGTTTTCCATCTGAAAATGCTCCTGCTCCAGAAAAACCTGTTGTTATATGACAATAAGGCTTACATGAAACACACTTATTAGTTTTTTCTTTAGGACAACTTCTTTTATCTATACTTCTACCTGCTTCTATCAATAATATTTTTTTATTATGTTCCCTTTTATTTAGTTCTAAAGCAGTAAATATCCCTGCAGGACCTGCTCCAACTATAACCACATCATACTTCATAAAACTACTTCCCTCCATAATTAAAGAAATATATTGTTTTCCTATAGCCAATAGCTCTTTACGGTAGCTTGGTAGAAACATCTCACCATATTAGAGATTTATATAGGACTTAATATTCGGATTTTTAATATATTTAATCCTTACATCTGAATTGTAATCTATATCAATATTAAAATCAAGTATTTTTACGAATTTTATTTTTTTATACAAAAACATCATTCGTATATTTAAAATATTATTTCTTTTCTCATTAATTAATCTATATAAATAAAAAAGAGTTGCTTTTAAAGCAACTCCATATTTCTATTTAAATTGTAATTTTTCAATTAATGGCATAATATATTGTTTCGAATCTGAAGGAACTTTTCTTATTTCTAATTCAATTCCTCTGTCATTTAAATTTTTAAATGCCTCAACATCAACATTATCTACTGAAACTGCATTTTTTATTTGTTTCTTTCCTTTTTTAAACGACATTCCACCGATATTTACACTCTTAATATCAACACCTTGTTCTATCATTTTTACTACATCTGTTGGATTTGTAAAAAGTAATAAAACTTTATCCTTAATGTGTTTAGAATTATTATAAACTTTTATTGCTTTATCTATGCCCAAAACATATGATCTTACTCCAGGAGGTGCAACTTGTGTTAATAATGTCTTTCTAATTTCATTGTTTGCAACTTCATCATTACAAACTATTATACTTTGACATCCAGTTTCCTTACTCCAAACCGTAGCTACTTGACCGTGTATTAATCTATCATCTATTCTTGCTAAAACTATTTTCATTATAAATCATCCTCCAGCCACTTTTGTATTATTTATATAATCAACCTTAAATTTCATATTCACAGTTTTTATGTTAAGTAATCTTTTTAAACTTTTAAAAAATCGTATTTTGAAAAATTTTCATCCTTTCCTAAAATAACACGAATCATACCTATCCCTCTTTTCTTTAGTTATAATTTACATATCTTATATTTAAAAGGCAATTTTCATGCCAAGGTTGTGTATTAAATAATTAATTTTAACTATAAATTATTAATTACTTTATAGGAGATAAGTTTTAAAAATTTTTATTAATACAATTTATTTTATTTTTGATACTCTTTTAATTGTATATTAATATACTTTTTAATAATTCGTATAAATTTTAATACTATAGTAAAAGTATTTCTGCTAAATAATATATTTCATCATCACTTAGCTGCAAATTTAAAGTTTCCTTAAACATATATGTTGCTTGTTTTATTCCATTAACTATACTTTCATCAAGATTTTCTTTATCATATGAATATTTAAGTTGATCATTAGTTAATACTCTTTCTAAAGCACAGGCTGTATGAAGTACTATTCTAACCTTCATAGAATTTGTAAAATCTCTATGTGTTATTTCTTCTAATATATTTGTAAATTCTAGCAATAAATTATTTATTTTATCAGGGTTTAAATATGTCATTGTTTCTTTTAAGCTATCATAACAAAGATTACTTAATACAATATCTTCTTGTATTTCATCATCTAATAATAAGCTTTCACCCTTGAATATTCTTTCTATAATTTTTTCGCCCTTACCTGATATAAGACTTTCAAGAGATATAAACGGTATATTAAGCTTTGGATCTATACTTCCTACTATTGATAAAACCTTATTATTTTTTCTTATTTCTTTTATCTTTTCTTTACAGTTTTTAATTCCTATTGGTATAACCTCAACATTTTCATCTGATATATTCTTTACTATATCAACAACTAATTCTTTAAGTTTAATTGCAGCTCCTTTTCCACTAGAGCATACTGTTATTATTACGCCCTTATTTCTACTTGTACTATCATTTTCTTTTTTATTAATGCTGTATCCCTTAAATTCTTTTAAGTATTGATATAACCCTTCTAAATCAACATCATTTAATGATGATTTTCTAGCAGCTTCTAATACAGTAGGTGTTGATACCATATCAAGTGTTCTTATTTTTATACCAGTTTCCTCATATATTATATTACCAAAACTATTTAATGAACCCATATCAACAAGAAGCATTACACCTCTTCCTCTATCTATTTGTTTTACCTTCTGAGTAACAAATTCTAAGGTTTCCTTAGGGCTTATCTCAAGAGGCATATCAACTGCCACTATATTATCACTATCAAATAATTTAACAGCTACATTAACCATACTACTTGCAGTACTACTTCCATGTGTTGCAACAACTACTCCAACCTTTTTATTTGTATCATTATCTTCTATTGATGTTAATAATATTGTTATGTATATAGCCTCACCTTTTGGAATTTGTGTATTAAAATATTTTTCAGCTTTTTTACATATTTCTTCTGCAACTTTATATTCTTTAGGATATTCTTTTATTATATCTTGCATTTCTTCATAATCTGGTTCTATATGTTGATTTAATCTATTGAAAAAAGCACTCATATGTAAGCTTATTGCATATAAAAATCTATCATTGTAATTTCTTCCAAGCCTTTCTTCAGCTAAGGCTTTAATTTCTTGAGAGAAATTTATTATTTTTTCATCAACAATTTTTAATAAACCTTCTCTTGAATATTTATCATTTTTGATCCTATCATAAAAACATTTTATATGTACTGTTATATCTGTAGTTATAAATTTATTTATAGCCTCTTCATCCATACCTTCTTCTCTTAAAATTGAGGCTTTATCTTCTATTATCTTATAAAGATTAAATGGCGGATCATAATTACTTTCGCCTTCTAATAATATTGCATTTTTATCTGGATTTATAACTAATTCAGATGAAACTAAATTTATTATCTCTTCTTTTTCTTTCATTCCTGAACTTATTCCAAGAAGTCCACTTTGAATATTATTTGGCATCATTTTTAAATTTATATCAATATAGTTTTCCCCATTAATACTGTTTAAAAATCCCTTAGCACATAGTAATTGTATATTTGATTTTAATTGTCCTATGTTACCAAAAGTAGTACTTCCTATAAGAGCCTTAATAGCTTCTACTGATATTTTTATTGGTTTATTCACCCTTACAGCTTCATTATGGAAAAGATGTTTTATAATATCTATTTTATCTGCAACTGATCTTTCTTCAAAACTAGGAATTCTAATTGTTATAGGTATTCTTCTAACAAAAGTGCTAAGTAACGCTGAGTTTGGATCTTCAGTCGTAGCACCAATAATTAATACATTTGCTTTTCTTTTTCTTTCTGTTTCACCTAATTTATTAAATGTTCCTGTATCCATAAAATAAAATATCATTTCCTGACCTTCTGGTGGTAATCTATGTATTTCATCTAAAAATAATATACCTCCATTAGCTTTTTCAACAATACCCTCTTTATCAGAATCTGCTCCAGTAAATGCACCTTTAACATGTCCAAATATATATGATAAAAGAAGTTGTGGATTATTATAATAATCTGCACAGTTAAATACTATAAAAGGAGAATTTTCATCTAACTTTCCAATATATTTTGCATAACTATACATTATGTTTGCAAATAAACTTTTTCCTACTCCCGTTGGCCCTACTATTAAAGTATGTAACCCATTTGGTGGATACATAATTGCAGCTTTAGCTTGTTCTACTTGTGTTTTTAAACTAGTATCACTTCCTATTAAATAATCAAAAGGAGACTTTTCTTTTGTTTCTTCTATTGGTTTTATTAATGATTCTATGTCTTCTATTTCTGTCACTTCATTCGAAAGTATTACATTAAATAATTCTTCAAATATTTTTCTGTCAAAATATCTTACAGGTCTACATTTAATTTTAATTGCTCTCTTATCTCTACAAAGATCATTAAGTTCTTTACTTACGTTATTTCTAAGTATTCCAAGTTCATTACCAATTTCCTGAGCACTTACCCCCATACACTTATCTAAGTTCTCTCTTGAATAACTTGAACAAACCTTATTTAAGTAATTATAAACCTTTTCTATTCTCTTCAAATTTATAGTCCACCTTTCTTATAAATTCATATACTGTGATTGTAAACCTTACAATACTTCTATTTCAATTTAATTGACTACTATACTAATATTTTAACGATTTGTTAACAACTTGTCTTTATATTATATAAAAAATATATAAAAAACTATATTAAAACTTAATTTATATAAATAAATTTTAAGCTTTAATATAGTTTTAAATAATCTATTTTTTAAAATTGATAACTTCAACATTATCTATTATTGCTATCTTTCCAGTCTTTATCATAGAAGAAGCTATTTCTAATATTTTTTCTACCTTATCCTCTCTTGCAACAATCTCTATAACTATTGGTAGTTTTCTTGAAAGAACTTCTAAAAAGTCTGAATGAATTTTTTTATCTTCACCAAAACCTTCAATTCCTCTTATTATTGTTGCACCTGATACTCCACTCTCTTTAAGCTTATCAATAATTGCTGTATAAAGTGGCTCTCCTTTATATTTATCATCTCCTTGAATGAAAATTTTTATTAATTTACCAGTACTTATTTCTTTCATCCTAGCACACTCCTTTTAATCCAAACTTATACTAATAACTTAGCAATAGACATTCCTATAGCAACTCCAATAAAACTAAATACAATATTTAACCCTAAATTTAATACGCCTAACATATATTCTCCTGAATTTAACATACTAACTGTTTCATATGAAAATGTTGAGAAAGTTGTAAGACCACCCATCATACCTGTTGTTAAAAATAATTTAATATTAGGGGATATTATGGCTGTATCTAAGCTAAGTCGCATCACAAGTCCTATTATAATTGCACCTAAAATATTTGCTATTAAAGTACCATACGGGAAATTTGGACCAAATATTTTTGCAGCATTTATTGATATTAAATATCTAAGAGCTGCGCCTATAAATCCTCCACAACCAACTATAAATATAAGTTGAATCTTTTGCATTTTATTCACCTCATTCTACTATATTTATTATAACCAACAAAAAAGCTAATGCCCCTACAGATATATATAAGAATCCCTAATCTGTAGGAGTCATTAGCTAATTAAAGCGGTTAAAGGTTAACTCCATAACCTATAATTACATCTAAATATAATTATATTATATTGTCTATCAACTATTATTTCAATTTAAGTTTCTGTTAATACTACTCTTCTCCGTAAAACATCTTCATATCATCTTCTACATTTGTTATTCCACCTATTCCAAAGTTTTCAACTAAAACTTTAGCTACATTTGGTGAAAGGAATGCAGGTAATGTTGGTCCTAAATGGATGTTTTTAACTCCTAAATGTAATAATGATAATAATACTATTACAGCTTTTTGTTCATACCATGCTATATTGTAGCTTATTGGTAATTCATTCACATCATCTAATCCAAATACTTCTGCAAGTTTAAGTGCTATTACAACTAATGAATATGAATCATTACATTGTCCAGCATCTAATACTCTTGGAATTCCATTTATATCTCCAAGTGGTAACTTATTATATTTATATTTTGCACAACCAGCAGTTAATATTACAGCATCTTTTGGTAACTTTTGTGCAAATTCTGTATAGTAATTTCTTGATTTTGCTCTACCATCACATCCTGCCATTACAAAGAATCTCTTTATAGCACCTGATTTAACTGCATCAACTACTTGGTCAGCTAATGCTAAAACTTGATTATGAGCAAATCCCCCAACTATTTCTCCCTTTTCTATTTCTGTTGGAGCTTCACATTTTTTAGCTAATTCTATAATTGTTGAGAAATCTTTATATCCATTCTCATCAGCTTCTATATGTTTGCAACCTTCATATCCAACTGCACCTGTTGTAAATATTCTATCTCTATATGAATCTTGAACTGGTGTAATACAGTTAGTAGTCATAAGAATTGGTCCATTAAATGATGCAAACTCTTTGTTTTGTAACCACCAAGCATTTCCATAGTTTCCTGCAAAATTTTCATACTTTTTAAATTCTGGATAGTATTGCCCAGCAAGCATTTCACCGTGAGTATATACATCTACTCCTGTTCCTTGTGTTTGCTCAAGTAACATTTCTAAATCTTTTAAATCATGTCCTGAAATTAATATACCAGGATTTTTTCTAACTCCAATATCAACTTTAGTTACTTCAGGATGTCCATAAGTTCCTGTATTCGCTGCATCTAAAAGTGCCATCCCATCAACACCAAATTTACCTGTTTCTAAAGCTAAAGCTGTTAATTCATCAACTGTTAAACTATCATTTAAAGTTTGAACTAAAGCTCTTGCCATAAATTCGTGAATTTCTTCTTTATCATAACCTAAGTTCATAGCATGTTTCATATATGCTGACATACCTTTTAAACCATAAATTATAAGTTCTCTTAAACTTCTTATATCTTCATTTTCAGTTGATAATACTCCAACTCTTGATGCTTTTTCCATCATTTTTTCTTCAGTTTCTTCTTTCCAAGTTGCACAACCATAGAAATCATCTCCTACTGGATTTCCGCCTGCCGCTTGTACTTTTTCTTTTAATTCATCTCTTAAAGATAAGGTTTCTTTAACTCTTTTTTCAATAGCTTTAAAATCAAAGTTAGCATTAGTTATTGTTATAAATAAGTTTTCAACTATGTATTTATTTATTTCATTACTTACAATTCCAACTTTTCTTCCTTCATGAGCTACTGTAGCTAGTCCTTTTGTTACATAAACTAAAAGATCTTGAATCTTTGCTACATCTTCAGTTTTTCCACAAACCCCTCTTATTGTACATCCCTTACAGCCTGCTGTTTCTTGGCATTGAAAACAAAACATTGACATATTATTTCCTCCTATTTATCTTAATTGTTTTATATTTAATATTGATTTTAAAAAATTATTTTATAGATGATATTTATTTTTTCTTTTTTCTTTTTAAAATATACAAATTATATAATTAATTTTTTCTATCTCTCTGACAATATTGAGTATACTACTCAGATTTTTTTTATTCTGTAACATTAGTTACAAGAAAAAAATATTTTTAATGAATATCATTATTACTAACTTTAAATAATTCTTCTTTTCTTTTCATTTCAAATCTTCTTATACTTTTTAAGAATCTACATTTTAATATTCTAAAATTACTTAAATCATTTATATAAAAATTAAAATATTTACTTTTAAACAATGCTTTATATAATTTCTTATAAAAATATTCTCATAAAAATAAAAAGCAATATAATAATATAAAATTTATTTTTTAAATTTATATTATTATATTGCCTATAAAATTTTAATTATTTTGATAGTTTACTGAATATCTTTCAATCTATTAATATCTTTTATTATTATTTTTTTATTCCCCTCAATTTCAATTATATTCTTATATTCAAACTTTGATAATTTTCTACTTATAGTTTCCCTAGTAACACCACAATAATTTGCCATATCTTCTCTTCCTAAAGGTAACTCAATAATAATCTTATTATCAATTTTTTCTCCATATTTATTTATTAACTGAACAAGCATATTTGCTATTCTTGAATCAATGTCTTTTGTTGCAAGTAATTTAACCAAATTTTCTGTTTCTGATAACTTTTTTGTTAAAGATCTTAAAATTTTAATAGCTATACTTACATCTTTCCTTATAATATTTTCTAAATTTTCTTTTGACAAAATAAATATTTTAGAGTTTTTAATAACTGTTGCTGTAAAATCACTTATTATATTATTAAAAAGATTTGTTTCACCAAAAAAATCTCCTTGATTTAGCACATATATTATTTGTTCTTTACCATCTGTTGTCATTTTTGAAATTTTTATTTGTCCACTTATAATAAAAAATAAACTTTCACAAACTTTACCCTCTATACAAAGAACATCACCTTTTATATATTCTTTTTTATTTAATAATTTAATTATTTTTTTTATTTCATAATCTGATAAATCAGAAAATATAGATATATTTTTAGCACAAATAAAACTTATTTCTTTATTATATTTACATAGATTTTTCATAGCGTCCTTCTTTCTTAAATTAATAAAGTAT
>NZ_JAUNLM010000039.1:18904-20607 GCF_030532265.1 Clostridium sp.
TATTTATTCATTATTTAGTCAATATATTTGCTATTTCCTTCATATCATTATTGTTTACTTCTTCAAATCTATACCTTTGTTTGCACTGTGGATACTTTTCTTTATCAACCTCACTTAAAAATATCTCTTTAGGTCTGACAAACATTCCAAAATCACCATATAAAGCCTTATATACAACTAATTCTTCCATTGTTTCCGAATGCTTAGCAACATCAATAACTAAATATAACTTTCCTTTAAAATGTTTAACTAATTTTCCTTTTAAATTACTTATATCTCTATTCATAAACTACAACTCCAATCTTAACCTTAATATTAATACTTTTATAATTATGCTACTAATTTATAAACTAAATCATTATTTCTATATAAAAATAATCATAATAAAAAAATACATATTTTTACCTATCAAAAACTAAAGATTTAAAAAATGCAAAAAACTCTCTAGCATATAATGTAGGAATCAGATACCATTTAGTATTACTACTATAAAAAGTAACATTATCATAATTATTTCTTTTTGCTAATATAAAACTCCTTAAAACATGAAAATCTGTAGTTACTATCTTTACTTTATAATTATCAATACTATTTCCTGTTATATTTTCAATTTTTGTTTTAGAAAACTTAAAATTTTCAAAAGTATTTGTAGCTTTGTCTTCCATTATTATGTCATTTTTAATTTTCTTATCAATTAAATAATTTTTCATAGCCTCTGCCTCGGTTATAGATTCTCCTGGTCCCTGTCCACCAGAAACTATTATTTTTCCATCAAAATTAGATTTATTAACATAATCTATTGTTGCATCTAATCTATCCCTTAAAGTTGTTGTTATGCTATCTCCCCTTAATCCAGCTCCAAGAACAATTATATAATCACTACCATCAATATTTTTCTTAGGATACATTATTATTGCTCCTTCAACTAAAATAATTATAGATATTCCTATAAATAAAATTATTTTTATACCCTTAAATAATTTCTTCATAATCAAATATTCTTTTATTTTATATGAAAAAATATAATAAATACCTAATATTAATCCTAATATTAAATAAAATTCACTAAATGTAGTATAACCAAACATTATATTTATAAATCCATAATACGCCAAACATATTATTCCTAAAATAAGTATTAAAATATTTAAAACCTCCCCCCATAATTTAATAATATCATATAAAATAATACATTTGCTAAAATGTTAGGTTCTTTAATGTTTATAAAGTATAAAGATATTAAAAATTAAATCATTATAGATTTAAGAAGAAAAACAAAATTTATAACTACTAACATATCACAGTATAATATTCCTATAATAAATGAAGAAAAATATAAATTAATTTAAAAATTTTATCCATTAGCAATTTTTAAATAATAAAAAATTTAATTTTGAAAATAAATGAGATTATAAATGGATTAATAAAATTATATATGCAAAATCACTCTGTAATAATTGCATATTCTAGAGATAAATTAAGAAGTCCAATAATATATATACTTAATTTATATATACTAAAGTAATCAGAAGAAAGAACTGTAAGATATTACTTAATAGCATAAAGCTATTATTTATAAAAATAAAATATATAAAAATAATTTTATATACGAAAAAAGAGATAGTTAAAACTATCTCTTTCTTGTTCTCACCTGGCAACGTCCTACTCTCCCACACGGTCACCCATGCAGTACCATTGGCGCT
>NZ_JAUNLM010000040.1 GCF_030532265.1 Clostridium sp.
GCACGCAGGGGGTCAGGAGTTCGAATCTCCTTACCTCCACCAAATAGGTGGAAAGTCATGAACAATAGTTCATGACTTTTTTTGTTTTTATACTTGATAAGAGTTACTAATTATGAAATTATAATTAAATGGACTTTAGATTGTAAGAAAAATATTTTTTGATAAATTAAAGATAAATTAAAATAGGCTTTTATTTGATTTTAATAAGAAAATTTATTTTTTAATACAAATAAATATTTTAGAATATAAAAATGTAGTTTTAGTTGTTATAGGATGTTCTAAAAAATTATAGGTAAGATATGATAAATAATACAATTAATTAAAATAAATATAGTAAATTTTTAAAAGTAGCAAGTAAATATATATGAAAAAATTAAATTTTAGTTCTTAATAAATGTGTTAGTAAATAATAAACATTTAAAGGATATGATAAAATATAACTAAATTAGTATTATAAAGAATTGGTTTATAATATTGATTTTACAAAGTTTATTAGAGTTTAGATAAAGTATCTAATAAGAAACATCATAAAAAAATATTTTATAAAATATAATATAAATAATAAAATAATCATAAAAATTCTAAGATATTAAGTGCAAAATGTAGTAAAATGAAAAAATATCACTAAAGTTACTTATGTACAACTTGCCTACTATTATATATAATTATTCTATAGATAAATATATTATTTTTGATTACGTTTACAGGGTGTGATTAAAAGATTATAGTGTAATATAGATAAATAAGTATAGTATATAATAATCTTTTAAAGTTATGATGGGGAGTGTTTTGGTTGACAAATATAGAAGAATTAAAGGAGCATCTTAAACAATTAAAATTAGAGAAGCGTGAATTAATTTTAGCGGGAAAAAAAACTTCTTGTATAGATGATAAAATTAAAGAAGTTGAAAAAGAAATAAATAGTTTATAAATTAATTAATATATTATCAGAAATCTAACTAATATTGTTAGATTTCTTTTTTTAGAATAAATCATTTAGTCAATTAATATAATTTATTTAGTAAGGTAAGTTTTAGGTGGGGAGATGATAAAATGATCAGAACGGTTGTATGTCATAAAGAGGGGTGCTGTGGAAATAAATTTTTTATTGAAACTATAGATAATAAAATTAAAGCAACATGTAGAGAATGTGAAAGTGAATATTTATATGATACAGGAAATGACGGATATGAACTTTTATCAACATGTGAATCATGTAAAAATGATACTTTTAAGTTATTTAGAAATATAAATAATAATAAAATTTATGCTAAGTGCTCTGAATGTGGAGATCCGCCAGAGAGAATATTTGTAGACCCTGATGGTATTCAGATAACTTATGATACAAAGCTTATGCAGGAAATAAAACAACAACTTCATACTATAGATCAAAGGTTATGTAATTTAAATATAAAAGTGGAGGATATAGAGAGAGGGCAAAGCATTTTAGAAGAATCATTAGCTTATATAAATAAGTATATATTAGAGGATAGGTAATCAAATTTACATGAGTGTTTTCTGTATAGTATAATTAAATAAATATATATACAGGAGAATATTAAGGTAAATGAAGATTAAGTTTAAAAGAATATTATCATGGATATTGGTTATTGCATGGATGATATTTATATTTTATATGTCTAATCAACCTGCTAATATATCAAATGAACAAAGTGATTTTGTATTAAATTTGATAAAAAATTTAGGTATAGATATAAATAATATTTATATTGATTTGGCAATTACAATAATAAGAAAGGGTGCACACTTTAGTGAATATTTAATACTAAGCTTATTGTATTTTAATTTATTAAGATTTTATATTAATAAAAATAAAGCTTTAGTTTTATCAATAATATTATGTTTTCTATATGCATCAACAGACGAATTTCATCAGCTTTTTGTAGAAGGTAGAGCGGGTAGATTTACTGATGTTTTAATAGATACTTCTGGAGCTTTTACTGCATCAATTTTAGTTTTCTTGGTAAATAAAATTTTAAAAAAAAGAGCAAAATTTAAATAGTTTTGCTCTTTTTTATTTCCATATAAAACAATTTAAATTATTATAATTTTAAGTAATAAAAATTTAAATTATAGACTTATTTCTACTTTATATCTGTTACATATATTGTTGAATATCCATTTTCATTTAAAGATGATACTATTGATTTCATTAATGAATCTTTTGATAAAATCCAATTAAAAGTATTTTTATTATCACTAAATGATATATATTGAAGCTCTAATACTGGATGATAAAATAATGCTGCTAATAAATTTGGTGATGGATTTTTTAATCTTTTTGTTATAGAAGAAGTGTCTCTATTTTTAACATAACCTAAAGGTGCTGGTATATAGACATTACCTTTAGAAGTTTCTTTTAAAGCTGTATAGTACAGTACACTATATGGTTCAAATAAATATTTGAAGTATTCTTCAATTATTTTCTTTTGCTTTCTTGTAGCTTGATAGTGTGGGCTTTCAAAAAAGTAAACTGGGATATTAAGTTTATTAGCTGTAAATAAACCATTTTCAATAACATCTCTAGTTGATTTTTCATTATTATTAAATTTATTAGATAGTTCAATTCCTGATAGGCTAGTACTATTTCCATACTGATGAGTATAGCCATGTAAACCAACCTCAGCACCACTGTTTATTAAGTAATCAATTAGATTTATAAATCCTACATTATTAATAGTATTATCAATTAATAAGTCATTATCAATTTTATTAGATGGGTCTTTATATCTAGGAACCCAAGCTATATGAAATCTTATTTTATTACTGTATAAATAATCTCCCAATGCTTTTAACTTAGTTTGATTAATATCTTCATATAAGGCTCCACCAGAAGAAAAATCTTCTAGTCTTATTAAAGCAGCTGGTCCATCTTTTAAATGTGATTCAGTTGTATTTACTTTTTTTAAGTTTGATTTTAATAAGTTTACTGTTTTATTTTTAAAATCAAATACAGAAGTAAGTGAAAATAAATACTCTATATCAGATAGCGATAAATAATAATTTTTTTCATAATCTAAAAGCCAACCTCTTAAATTATATCTTTTATTGTTTATAATTGCTTGTTTTTTAGATAGTATTATTGTATTACTGTAATTCGTTAAAGTTAGTTCATTATTATTAATCTCTTTATAATTTAATATTTTTCGTAAATAGTTTAAAGGTAAATAATATCTTTGACCTCTAAGTAAAATTGGTACATCTTTAGGAATCTCTTTTCCTAAAATAGATATCTTTACATTATTAACTTTTAGTACTTTGCAAGTATCTAGTGATACTTTTTCTTTGTATATAGATTCGTAGCTTATAGGTTTAATTTTACTTTTAACTATTCCATCTTGTACATAAGTTTTACCTTGAAAAAAGCTAAAGTAAAATGTTATTCCATAAAGTACTGCTATAGTGAATATAGTCAATATAGAGCATAATACTATCTTTTTAAATTTTTTATTTTTTCTTAGATTATTCATAATATAATCTCCTTAATTAATTGGTTAATAAATATATTTTAACATGATATATACAATATATTTATTAATGTAGTGAAAACAATTATGATTTATATTTATTCTCTAATTTTTACATAGTTATAATTAATATTTGTAAAATTAGCGTATATTTAAAAGAATAATTCAATAAAAATTCACAAAAAGGTTGATAAGTTAACATAAATGTTATATAATGTACACATGTTGAAAACATATGTTTATTTATAAAGGACGTGTGATTTGGAATTATATAAGGGGGTATATGAATGGAACAAAAAATTAAAAAGAAAGGTTTCTTGAATATGGTAGAACGTGTTGGAAATAAATTACCTCATCCAGCTACTATATTCGTAATCTTATGTGGAATAATAGTACTTCTTTCAGCTTTATTAGCTAATATGGGGGTTAGTGTTACATATACAGGACTTGATAGAGCCACTAACGAAATAAAAGAATTAACTGTATCTATTAAATCATTATTAACTTCAGAAGGAATTAGATATATGTTTGAAAGTGCAGTTTCAAACTTTACAAGTTTTGCACCGCTTGGAACCGTTTTAGTTGCTCTTTTAGGAGTTGGGGTTGCAGAAGGTACAGGACTTATAGGAACTTTATTAAAGAAGTTAGTTACTAGTACGCCTAAGAGTTTAATAACTGTAGTTGTTGTTTTTGCTGGAGTAATATCAAATATTGCATCAGATGCAGGGTATGTTATATTAATACCTCTTGGTGCAGTTGTATTTTTAAGTTTTAAAAGACATCCTCTTGCAGGTATTGCAGCTGCATTTGCTGGTGTATCTGGAGGATTTAGTGCAAATATTATTTTTGGACCAACTGATGCATTACTTGCAGGTATAACAACAGAATCTGCAAAAATGGTGCAAGCAGGATATGAAGTTAACATAGCTTCAAACTGGTTTTTCTTAATAGCATCAACTGTATTAATTACTGTAGTTGGAACTATAATAACTGAAAAAGTTGTTGAGCCAAGACTTGGACCTTATAAAGGTAAAAATCAAGTTGAGGAGATTAATGGAATTTCAAAAGAGGAAAAAAGAGGTCTTAAATTTGCATTAATAGCATTAATATTATTTGTAATAGTTATGGGGTTACTTGTTATTCCAGAATGGGGACCACTTAGAAATCCTGAAACAGGAGAAATATTAAAATCACCTTTTATGAACTCTATGGTTGCAATTATATCTATGGGATTCTTTATTCCAGGAATAGCTTTTGGAATAGGTAAAGGTGATATTAAAGATGATAAACAAGTTGTTCATCTTATGAGTAAAAGTATGTCTTCTATGGGAGGATATATAGTTTTAGTATTCTTTGCAGCACAATTTGTTGCATACTTTGGTTATACAAATATAGGAACTATAATTGCTGTTAAGGGAGCAGATTTCTTACAAAATACAGGTATAGGTGGAGTTCCTTTAATATTAGGATTTATAGCAGTTTCAGCATTTATAAATTTATTTATGGGATCTGCATCAGCAAAATGGGCTATAATGGCACCTGTATTTGTACCTATGTTTATGAGAATGCACTATTCACCAGAACTTGTTCAAATGGCATATAGAATTGGTGATTCAAGTACAAATATAATTTCACCTCTTATGACATATTTTGCTTTAATAGTAGCATTTGCAGAAGTATATGATGAAGACACAGGAATAGGAACACTTATATCAACTATGGTTCCATATTCAATAGCATTTTTAATATGTTGGACAATATTATTAATAGCATGGTTCTTATTAGGTTTACCACTTGGACCAGGCGCAGGATTATATATTTAGATAAATATATAAAAATAATATAGCAAGTAAGAAGTTTTGCCTTCTTGCTTGCTTTTTTTTAGCTTTAAATATGTTAAAATTATATTTGTTATTTATAAATATTAAGTTATTTATAATATATAAAATTTAGGAGGACTATATATGGAATTAAAAAGGTTTAGAGATGGATTTACTAGTTTTGTAACTATTGCACTTAAACCATTAATTTTTATATTGCTTTTAGCATCTATAGGCTATATAGGTATTTATAAAAACAAATTTGATATAGCAATGACAATATCATTTAGCTCCGTAGTTATATCTATTTTTTTAGCTTATATTTTGCTAAAAAGTAAAACGCTTAGTAATAAAAGTAAAGTATTAATTATTTTAAGTTTTGGAGCTTTGATAAGAATTTTATGGCTTATTAATATAAAAACTGTTCCAGTATCGGATTTTAATACTATTTATGAAACTGCAAAGGAAGTAATAAAAGGAAATTATAGTATGATGTGGGGAACAGAATATATAGCAAGATTTCCACATTTAACAATTATGGTTATTTATATGGCATTTATGCTTAAGTTTTTTACTAATGCTCTTTTAGCTATGAAAGTTGTAAATTTAATTATGGGATTAATTGTAATTTATTTAATATATTTAATAGTTAAATTAGTATTTGAAAAAAATGAATATGGATTAATAGGTGCTTTAATTGCGACTATTTTCCCACCTTTTGTAACATATACTGGGGTATTTTGTACAGAAAATATAGCTATACCATTTTACTTAGCAAGTATATACATTTTTATTTTAGTGTGTAAGAAAAAATTACATATATCTATGTTTATTGTATCTGGGGCACTTTTATCTGTTGGAAATTTATTTAGAATGGTTGCAACTGTTACAATAATAGCTTTTATTATGTATATAGTTATATATACAGATTTTAAATTCAAAGAAAAGATAAGATCAATTTTTATGATATTAGTATCTTTTGTATTAATTCTTGCTATAGCAAGTTCTACACTTAAACTTTATAAAGTAACAGAAAATCATTTATGGAAGGGTAGAGAGCCGGCAATAACTAACATATTAAAAGGAACTAATATGGAATATGGAGGAAGATGGAATTTAGAAGATACTATAATACCTGAAAAATATAATTTTGATGAAGATAAAATTAAAGAAGTATGTACTAATATAATTATTGAAAGATTTAAAAATGCTAAACCTGCTCAAATAGGAAAGTTTTATTTAGATAAATATACTACTCAATGGAGAGATGGGGATTTAAGTGGTGTATTTTGGTCACAAAATAATATTAAAGATGATGATATTTTAATAAATTTTAGTTATGGTGGGAAATTTGCAATACAAATTATATCTTCTATAATTATGGTGTTGGTTTTTATTGGATTATTTAATAAAAAAAGATATAGGAAATATTCTGGAATTAATTTATTTTATATAATATTTTGTGGATATGGACTATTTTATTTAATTACAGAAAATCAATCAAGATATGCTTACATTGTGAGTTTTGTATTTATTATAATGGCTATGTCTGGAATTGAGTTAATAGGAAAAGTATTTAAAAGAAGCTAAAGTAAAAAATAAATAAAATTGGGTGAATAAAAGATAATGAAAGAAAAAAGATTAAATATAGGTACTTTAATAAAGGATTTAATACTTATAATATTAGTTATAAAAAGTATAATATTTATTGGTATTGGATCATCAAATACAGGAAAAACTTTTTCTGGTTTTAAAATAGAAAAAGAATTGATTTTAGCTCAATTAGCTTTTATAGGTATTTTAATGTTTATATCACTATTTTTTAAAGGAAAAAGACAAATAACATATTTAATAATAGTAGATATAGTATATTCATTAATACTAATAGCTGATATTTGGTATTATAGAGCTAGTAGAAATTATTTAGGACTTAGACACATCTTATTTAAGGATATGTTTAATCCAATGCATGAAAGTTTAATAAATCCTAATAAACTAGATTTATTATTTTTAATAGATATACCGATATTAATTTATATAAGAGTTAAAATAAAGAATATATTAAATTGTAAAAGAAATATAAAGTTATCTATTTTAGGAATTATATTATGCATACTAACAATATATATAACTCACTATTTAATTGATATTAAAGATATTACTAAAGGTAGAGTAAAATTTATGAGTGTAGAATGGTCTCCATTTATAATGGCTCAAAATCAGTCACCTATTGGATATCATTTATATGAAGCAATTAGAGCAATAGAAAAGAAAAATTTCCAGGGTAATAAAGATGAAATTAAGCAAGTTGATGATTGGCTTGCTTGGAATAATAAAAAACTTCCTGATAATAAATACAAAGGAATATTTAAGGGTAAAAATGTTGTGTTTTTACAGATTGAATCATTAGAAAATTTTGTTATAGGTAAAAAGGTGTTAGGACAAGAAATAACCCCAAACTTAGATAAACTTATGAAGAAGTCCTTTTATTTTGATAATATATATGAACAAAATAATGCAGGAAATAGTATAGATTGTGATATGATGGCAAATACAGGGCTTTTAACATTAGGGGATAGTATAACATTTTTAACACATGCAGATGTTAAATATAAATCATTACCTAGAATATTAAATGAAAATGGATATACTACAATTTCAACTCATGCAGAGAGGGCTAGTGATTGGAATTGGTCAGAAGCACATAGTAATGCTTTAGGTTATCAAGATATGTGGGATATTGATTCATATAAATTAGATGATATTTTTGGAATGGGACTATCAGATCATTCTTTTTTAAATCAATATGCAGATAAGCTTAAAACATTGAAAGAGCCATTTTTTTCTACTATACCTACGTTATCTAGTCATGGCCCTTTTGATTTACCAGATAAGTATAGAGAGCTTAAATTACCAAAGAATATTGACGATACAAAACTTGGAGGTTATTTTCAAAGTGTTCACTATACAGATAAGCAGATAGGATTTTTTATAGATAAGCTTGAAAAGTTAGGCTTATTAAATGATACAGTTCTTGTTATTTATGGTGATCATGGTGGAGTTCATAAATACTATAACGATGAAATTCAAAATGTACCACTAGAAGGAGATTGGTGGAAAGAGAGAGACTATAAGATACCACTATTCATTTATGGAAAAGGTATAGAAGGAAAGACAATAAGCATAGCTGGGGGACAGACTGACATAGTTCCAACAGTATTATATTTATTAGGAATAGATGTTAAAGAAAATATATTTATGGGAAGAAATTTATTAAATACAAATAGGAATTCTACAGTAATAAAAGGGAATAAAATTGTTGGAAATCCTACAGAAGAGGAAAGAAAAAGATTAGAAAAAGCTTATACTATAGCAGATTATATTATAAAAAATAAATATTTTGAAACTAAAAAATTGGTGAATTAAATAAAAAGAAAAGGGGAAAAAACTAGATTTTTCCCTTTTTTCTTTAAATTTATTATTAAAAAATTCGTTAATTTATTGTTATATTTGATAATATTAAATATAATATTAAAGTTAGTTAATGTTTCTACTAACTAAAAGTTGTTTAGTATTTAATGGTAGAGAATTTAATAAAAATTAGGAGAGTTTGAATGGAAGACAAAAGAAAAAATCAAAAAAAGAACAATAAAAAGACCCAAAAAAAAGCTTCAAAAAAGTGGACAAGGATCTTAGCGTTTTTAGTTTTTGAAATAGTATTTACTGCTATTACAGCACCTTTTGTATTACTTTATGGTCCTTTTGATAATGCAAAAAGAATTTATGTTGGATCAGCAATGACTAGTTTTAATCACCAATATTTAGCAACAATGTTTTTGTCTAAAGAAAAAATAAATGAAATAATGAATTCAACAGATGGTTCAAATAATAATTTAACAGCTCAAAACGGTTCAGTTGTTAATGTTAATGCATCTAACAATAAAGAGATGGAACTATATAAATTTGAGAATACAAAATATAATGGATATATGTTAGTTGTAAAAGATCCTAAAAGAGTCCATGTTGTAAGTACAAAGTACACTGGAAAAAAAGGTGAAACTACATCTGAAATGGCAAAGGATAATAATGCAGTAGCAGCCATAAATGGGGGTGCTTTTATTGATACTTCTAGTAGTTCAAATTGGACTGGTAATGGAGGAACTCCAACAGGTGTTATAATTTCTAATGGAAAATTAGTATTCTCTGATATGAAAACAGATAATACTAAAACTGAGTGTATGGCTATAACAAAAGAAGGAAAAATGTTAGTTGGTAAATATAGTTTAAATGAACTTAAGAATTTAGATGCACAAGAAGCAGTTAGTTTTAAACCAGCACTTATTAAAGATGGTGTGCCTACTTCATTAGATGGAGCTGCTGGAGCAGGAGGAATAGCACCAAGAACAGCAATTGGACAGAGAGCTGATGGCTCAATAGTTATGATGGTTATTGATGGAAGAAGTTTAGTAGATGGAATTGGTTGCACTATAACAGAATTACAATCACTTATGCTTACAAAGGGTGAGTGTGTTACAGCAATTAATTTAGATGGAGGAAAATCATCTACTATGTATCTAGATGGAAAAGTTATTAACAATGTGTCTAATGGACTTGGAGAAAGATATATTGCTTCTTCAATAATAGTAAAATAACAAAGGAGAAGGTATGAGAAAATTAAAAATAATATTAGCTTGGATTGCAGTATCACTTATACTACAATGCTCAGTACTGTTCTTTTTGGACAAGTTTTATTTTAAAGATAATACTGATGTAAGTATGGAAAAGGTAGTAATAGGATCTCAGCAGAAAAAAGAGATTATACATGTTAATATACCAAGTGATGCTAAAGATATAAAAGTTTCATATGATGGAAAATATATAAGTTATTACATGGGATTTATATTAAATGTATGTGATACTGATAGTGGTGAAGTTAAACAATTAGAAACTATAAATTCTGGAAATATATTAAAATCTGTATGGCTAGAAGACAGAAATATGTTATTAACTTTAGAGGTTGAAGATAATCAAATAATTCTTTGTAATTATAATCCAGAAAAGAATGTTAATGAAAAGATAGTCGATATATGTAGATATAGCAAAGCTTATAAGACATTTAATATAAAAGCTTCAACTATAACTGGAGTTACATATGTAAGAGTTGGAAATATGATTTATAGAATTGATATAAATCAAACAGCAGCTGTACGTGTACCTACCGTAGTTAGAAATATAGGTGAAGTTGGATTAATACCAACTAAAGATAGATTAGTATATATGGCTAATAACGGAAGTATAATTCATGTAACTCAGCCTAATGAGAGAATAGCAATAAATACTTCAGGAAAATTAAAAATACTTGGAATAGATGAAGAAGGAATTCTTTATTTAGGAGAAATTATTGATAATAAGGTCCATAAAATACTTAAAAAAGATTTAGATAATGTAGAATCTAAATCTCAAAAAGTACAATTAAAAGAACCTGTAGATGCTAAGGATATATTTATAGATGGAACTGGAACCATATTTATAAATAATAATTTAAATAAAACTATAACTAATATAGGAACAGGAAGCCAAGTGAAGTATGAAGGAAAGTTTTTAAGTTTCTATAATAATGGTATATCAAGTATAGTAAATGGAAGATATTATAAAACACAATATCCAAAATAAAAAATAAGAGCTGAAGTTTTTTTCAGCTCTTATTTTTTTATTAGATTAACTGAGTTAGTTTTCATATATCAATTCTAAATACTAAAAAACTTTCATAAAAATTATTAAGAGAGTTTATAAGGGTGGGTGGATTGTAAAATATGGAAAATTATAATGTTGAAGATATTAGAAATGTTGGTTTTATAGGTCACGGTTCATCAGGAAAAACTTCTTTAGTTGAAGGATTATTGTATGATGGGAAAGTTATAACTAGAAGAGGCAAAATTGAAGATGGAAATACAGTATCAGATTTTGAGGATGAAGAGAGGAGAAGAGGTATATCACTTTCCTTATCAATAGAGCCTTTAGAATGGAAAAATAAAAAGATAAATTTAATTGATATACCTGGATATTTTGATTTTGTAGGTGAAAGTATAGAGGGGATGAGAGCATCAGATATTGCAACTATAGTTGTTTGTGGAGTATCTGGTGTTCAAGTAGGAACAGAGAAGGCTTGGGATTATTGTAATAAGATAAAATTACCTAGAGCATTTTTTATAAATAAATTAGATAGGGAAAATTCAAGCTTTGATAAAACTCTTGAAAATCTTAAAGATAGATTTGGTATAAGTGTTGTACCAATTCAATATCCAATAGGAAATGAATCAGATTTCTTAGGTGTTATAAATGTAATATCAAAGAAAGCGTTTATATATAATAAAAAAATTAGAAAAATGGAAGAAAAAGAAATTCCATTAAATCTTATAGATAAAGTTAATAAATGTAAAGAAATGATTACTGAGGCAGTTGCTGAAAGTGATGAAGAGTTATTAGATAAGTATTTTACAGAAGGCAGTTTAAGTGATGAGGAACTTTATAAAGGATTAAAAAAGGGATGTATTAATGGTGATATAGCTCCTGTAATGTGTGGAAGTTCATTAAATGGAATAGGGATGAGTTTATTTTTAGATAATATAGTTGAATGTTTTCCATCACCTAAAGTTTCATTGGCACAAAAAGCTACAATAGAAGATAAAGAAGAAAGTTATTTATCTATCACAGATGAATTACCATTTTCAGCTTTAGTATTTAAAACTATAGCAGATCCTTTTGTAGGTAAAATATCTTTATTTAAAGTTATTACTGGTAGTATAGAAAATGATATGCAAATTATTAATATAAATAAGGAAAAGAAAGAAAAAATAACTAATTTATTTTTTTTAAGGGGAAAAAATCAGATTCAAACTAATAAAATTATAGCAGGAGATATAGGCGCAGTTTCTAAATTACAATTCACAGAAACAGGGGATACCCTTGCTGATTTTAATTTTAAAGTTAAGTACGATAAATTAAATTTTCCAGATGCAAAAATGGCTATGGCAATATTACCAAAATCTAAAGGTGATGAAGAAAAAATATCTATTGCTCTAAATAAATTAATGGAAGAAGATCCAACTTTTAAAGTAACAAGGGATATAGAAAATGCTGAGCTTATAGTATTGGGTATTGGAGAAACACATTTAGAGGTTATAGCATGTAAAATAAAAAATAAATTTGGTGTTGATGTTTTGTTAAGAGAGCCTAAAGTTCCGTATAGAGAAACTGTTAAAGGTATTTCTGATGTTCAAGGAAAACATAAGAAGCAATCAGGTGGACATGGTCAATATGGAGATGTAAAAATAAAATTTGAAAGAAGACATGATGGAGTTGATGATTTAGAGTTTGTAGATAAAGTTGTAGGTGGTGCTGTTCCAAGAAACTTTATACCAGCAGTTGAAAAGGGGTTAAGAGACTGTATAAAACATGGTGTTCTTGCGGGATACCCAGTAATAGGACTTAAAGCAACACTTTATGATGGTTCTTATCATCCCGTAGATTCATCAGAAATGGCATTTAAAATAGCTGCATCAATAGCATATAAAAAGGGATTAGAGTCAGCAAAACCAATATTATTAGAACCAATAATGAAAGTATCAATATTAATACCTGATGAATATATGGGAGATGTTATTGGGGATATAAATAAAAAAAGAGGACGAGTAATTGGAATGGAGCCATATGGAAAATTTCAAAAAATAGTATGTGAAGTTCCATTGGCAGAAATGTTTAAGTATTCTACTGACTTAAGATCTATAACTCAAGCTAAAGGAGATTATACAATGGAATTTGAGAGATATGAGGAGTTACCACAGATTGAGGCATCAAAGGTTATAGAAAATAAAAATAAAGAAAAACAAGATTAAGTAATAAAAGTATTACTGGAGATTTTTTCAGTAATACTTTTATTAAGGTTATTTTGTAATAAATTAAGAAAAACTACATATAATAACTATACAAAATAATTGTTATTTTGCTTAGATTGGAGGAAATTCTAATGTCTGATTATCGAATGGATATAAGGGGAAGTATTGGACTAAGTGAATATAGTAATATTTATGATTATTTATGTATAGTTGATAAAGATGATAAATTTACAATATCAATAGATAAACAAAGTAAGGAAAGTGTTGGTACAATAAGCTCTATGCTTAAAGATAATAGATTTACTGTTGAGAATGAATGGGTTGATGGTAGCGGAAATTATATGATAAAAGCACATAAAGAAGTATAAATTTTTAAAATTGTTTAATTTAATAATAAATAAGGACTTTATTATTTCTATAAATATATTAAAATAGAATAGTAAGTCCTATTTTTATATGGAATAATAAATTATTATAGAAACTATACTAGGAGGTTTGTAATGAAAAATTACGTAGTTGGTGTAGACTTAGGTGGAACAAAAATAAGTACTGCGCTTGCAGATTTAGCAGGTAACGTATTAGCACAAAGTATAATACCTACAAATGCACATGAAGGTGAAGAAAGAGTTTTAGAAAGAATAATAAAAAGTATTCAAACTGTTATAGCTGAAGGTGAAGTTACTTTAGAAGAAATTAAGGGGATTGGTATAGGATCACCAGGACCTTTAGATTCAAGAAAAGGAATAATAATAACTACTCCAAACTTACCATTCAGTAACTTTAACTTAGTTAAACCATTAGTAGAAAAATTCAATGTACCAGTATTCTTAGATAATGATGCTAATGTAGCAGCAATTGGAGAATACATGCTTGGAGCAGGTAAAGGTAAGAAGAATATGGTATACTTCACAGTTAGTACTGGCGTAGGTGGTGGAGCAATAGTTGATGGAAACATTTGTAGAGGAAATACATCAAATGCTTTAGAGATTGGACATATGACAGTTTCACCGTTTGGACCAAGATGTGGTTGTGGAAATATTGGTTGTTTAGAAGCGCTATCATCAGGAACAGCAATTGGTAAAAGAGGACAAGAGGCTGTAAATAGTAAAGTTGAAACATCACTTAGAAATTATGAAAAAGTTACTTCATATGAAGTGTTTAAAGAAGCTGAAAAAGGTGATGCTGTAGCTAAAGATATAATAGATGAAGCATTAACATATTTAGGAATAGGAGTAGCAAACGCTATTTCAATTTTTGATCCAGAAATGGTTGTTATAGGCGGAGGTGTTTCAAAAGCTGGAGATATAGTTTTTGAAAAAGTTCGTGAAGTTGTAAATAAAAGATGTTTTAAAGCAATGGCAGAAAGTTGCGAAATAGTACCAGCTGGTCTTGGAACAGATGCAGGGGTTATTGGTGCAGTTGCATTAGCTTTATTAGAACTTGAGAATTATTAAAACTTAAATTATATAAAAAACTGAGAATTAAATTCTCAGTTTTTTTATTTTATATTAAAATTTTTAAAGATATTTTTAGTGTAAATAGTTTTTTAAAAATTAAGTTTTCTATAAAAGGTTATATAAGTATTTAAGTTTTTATGGAAAATAATAATATTTTATATAATTAAATAATAATAATATATCATTTAAATAAAAGTAAATATTATTATTAAAATATGCTGGGAAAAGTATAGAAATATATTGATAAAGTGATAAAATTTATATACAGACATATTGAGTAAAAATTTATAAGAGTTAAATTTAAATATATGGGGGAATATAAATGGTTACAGTATATTTAACAAGACATGGACAAACTGAATGGAATATAGAAAAAAGACTTCAAGGACATGGAAATTCACCTCTTACTGAATCTGGTCTAAGAGGTGCTGAGGAGCTTTCAAAGAGATTAGAGAATATTAATATTGAGCGTATATACACAAGTCCTATTGAAAGAGCTTACAAGACAGCTATTATTTTAAAGGGTAATAAAAAAATAGATGTAGTAAAGCATGAAGGATTAAAAGAAATGAATTTTGGGGATTTTGAAGGAAAAATAACAGAAGATGTTATGAAAGAAAATCCAGATTGGAATATAAATTTAATAATGCAAGGAAATCTTGAAATGCGTGCTCCAAATGGAGAAACTTTAGCTGAGGTTAGAGAAAGAGTAAGTAAAGCTATGGATGAAATAATTAAAGATAATGAAGGAAAAACTATATTGATAGTTGGACATGGTATAACTTTAAAAGCTATAATGAATTATTTTAAGGATAAGGATGTTAATAACGAAGTTATGGGTCAAACAACTTTAACTAAGGTAAATGTAGATGGAGAAAATTTTAATATAGAATTTAAAAATGACGGAAGTCACTTTACTATAAAAGAGAAAAAGCAAGGGTGGTAAATTTTAAAAATATTGAATAAAAAATATAATTAATACATATATTATTGTATGAAGATAAATTTACAAATAAGGGATGAGAATAAATTCTCTTCTCTCATACATATTTATGAATCAACTAACATTTATAATTAGAAGATTCATAAAATACCCATGCAATAAACTCTGTGTAATGAGAGGAAGAATTTTTTATATAAACTACTCTCAAGTATTTTTTATATTATTTTCAATACTTGAGAGTAGCAACATAAAAAATTTATATTTAACTCATGATAATTAGGGTGATAGTTAATTTTTAAAAATTTGCTATCACCTTATTATTTTATTTAAAAATGGAATATAATAAAGTATGATAAGTAAAATAAATTTTATAAGTAAGAAGGGATATTATGAAGTGTGAGATACTAGCAGTTGGAACTGAGATACTTTTGGGAGATATTTTAAATACTAATGCTCAATATCTTTCAAGAGAGTTAGCGGAACTTGGATTTGATGTATATTATCATGAAGTAGTTGGTGATAACAAAGAAAGAATACTTAAAGCTTTAGAAACATCATTTAATAGAAGTGATATTATAATAACTACAGGTGGATTAGGACCAACTAAAGATGATATGACTAAAGAATTAGTTTCTGAATTTTTAGGAATGAAAATGTGCTTACATGAAGAAAGTTTAAAAAGTATAAAAGAATATTTTAATAAAATGGGAAGAGAATTTGTTAAAAGCAATGAAAAACAAGCATATTTCCCAAAAGAAGCTATAATTTTAAAAAATAGCAATGGTACAGCTCCTGGTGCTGTATTTGAAAAGAACAATAAAGCTATAATAGTTTTGCCAGGACCTCCAAAAGAAATGGAGAGTATGTTTAAAGAAGAAGTAAAAAAATATTTAAAAAAATATTCTGATTATGTAATAATTTCTGAAGTTTTAAGAATTTTTGGTGTTGGAGAAAGTAAAGCAGAAGAAAAATTACAAGATATAATAGATAATGGAATAAATCCTACAGTTGCACCTTATGCAAAAGAAGGTGAAGTAATATTTAGAATAACAGCAAAAGCACAAAATGAAGAAGAAGCAAGAAAAATGATAGTTCCAATAAAAGATGAAATATATAAAAGACTTGGAAATTCAGTTTATAATACAGGAGAAACATCTCTTCAAGATACAGTAGCTAAGTTGTTAATAGATAAAAATATGACAATTGGGGTTAGTGAATCATGTACAGGAGGACTTGTTTCAGCAAAACTTATTGAATATCCAGGTGTATCTGAAGTATTTTTAGAAGGTGCTGTTACATATTCTAATGAAGCAAAAATGAGAACTTTAAAGGTAAAAAAAGAAACATTAGATAAATTTGGAGCTGTAAGTCATGAAACAGCAAGAGAAATGGCAGAAGGTATAGCAAAAAGATGTGGCTCTAGAATTGGCATATCAACAACAGGTATAGCTGGACCAGGAGGCGGAAGTGATGAGAAGCCAGTAGGTCTTGTTTATTTTGGAATATATTTAGATGGGAAAGTTAAATCATTTAAACATATATTTACAGGAGATAGAAATTCTATAAGAAATAGAGCTAGCATGACAGCTCTTAATATAGTTAGAACAGAAATATTAGAAAAATAAAAGTGGGTAAAATAACAAAATCCCTCTTTGTTTAAAAACATAAGAGGGATTTTTAATGTATATAAATAAAATGGGGGAGAGGCGATTAATTAATGAAGCAAATAGCCTCAATAATTAGTATCTCCTAATTTATATAAAATATACTTAAAAATAATTTAAAAAGGAGAAATATATGAGAAAAGTTTTTAGAGCTAATGTATATTTTCTAATAATACTTATACTAGAAATAGTTATGCCTTATATAACATATCCAATTTATAAGGGGTTAGGAATAGGTGATGTAAGAGTTGTTTTAGTATTAAACCATATACTACTATTCTTAGTTCCTGCAATTATATATGTATTAGTAACTAAATGTAATGTAAGACAAACATTTAAATTTAATCCATTACCAATAAAAGATTTATTTTTAGTTATAGTACTAGCTTTCTTGTGTGTACCAATAATGAATTTCTTTGGCCTTATAAGTGGATTTTTCTTTGAAAATAATGTTGGCAACTTAATAACATCAATATCAGGAACACCATATTTAATACTTATGGGAATAATAGCATTTATGCCAGCTATAACTGAGGAAATAACTTTAAGGGGTATAGTTTTATCTGGATATGATGATAAAAATAGGCTTAAATCAGCATTAGTAATAGGATTATTTTTTGGAATATTTCATTTAGATGCTAATCAGTTTTTATATGCAACAGTATTAGGGTTTATATTAGCTTATGTAGTTAGGATAACAGGTAGCATATTTTCATCTATGATTATGCATTTTATACTAAATGGAACATCAATAACAATGCAAAAATTAATAACATTAATAAATCCAACTTATATGGAACAGACAAGTGAAGTTTCACTAAAAACTCTTCCATTAAGTGAAAAATTAATTTTATTACAAGGTTCTATAATAATATTTGCTATTTGTGTAATATTAGCTTATTTAGTTATTAGAAAATTAGATAAAAGAAGTGATTTTAAGGAAAGCTCTAAATTAATTGAAATTAGGAAATATACTAAGGTTGAGGAATCAAGGGAAAGAATTATAGATGTACCTTTTTTAGCTATAATAGTTATATATATAATATTTATGATATTTCATATTAAATAATAAAGCTTAGGTGACTTTAAGTTCACCTAAGCTTTATTATTTAAGTTGTTTATTACACTATTGCTATTACTATAAAGATAAGAAAAGCATGTACTTTTTATCCACCCTCTAGAATTAATATTGCTATCAATTGGAAGAGAAATATAATACCAAGTATCTTTTCCTACTTCAGCTTTATCAAGTATTTTAACTTCCATCTTTACATTTAAGATTTGTATAATGTAAGAATTATCTAATGGAGAAATAAATACTTTAGAATTTTCTTTTATTATTCCAAAGTTATTTTCAGGATAAGAAAATTTAATAGATAATCCACCTTTAGTATTATAATGACTTGGGGCATATTTTTTTAACTTATTTATTTGACTGTTTGCTACTATAAGTTGTTTCCTACTTAAATTTAATTTTTTTTCGTAAGAGAAGATTAAAAAAACTATAACAGAAATAGATATTACTAATATTAATGCATATATCAAAATATTAAACCTCTAAAGTACTATATGATATATTATATTTTTGATTATATTAAATTATTCAAATTATAATTTATCAAATACTGATTTTAATACTTTTCCAATAGAATCATTTATGACTAAATTAGCTTTATTATCATATTGTGTTGAGCTTTTATTTATAAGTATTAAGTTTTTTCCTCTAAAGTAATCTACAAATCCAGCTGCAGGATAAACCACTAATGAAGTTCCACCAATAATTAAAGTATCTGCATTTTTTATTGCATTTAATGCTCCATTTATAACATTATTATCAAGAGCTTCCCCATAAAGAACTACATCAGGTTTAATAGTACCTCCACAGCTTTCACATTTAGGAATATCTTTTGATTTTATTATGTAATCTAAATCATAACTTCTATAACAATTAGTACAATAATTCCTATATACAGAACCATGGAGTTCAAATACATTTTTACTTCCAGCCATTTGATGAAGACCATCAATATTTTGAGTTATAATAGCTTTAAGTTTATCCATTTTTTCTAATTGAGCCAAAACAATGTGAGCGGGATTTGGTTTTGCTTTTGTATAAATCATTTTATCTTTATAGAATTTATAAAAATCATTAGTGTGACTATAAAAGAAGTTGTGGCTTAAGATTTCCTCAGGAGAAAATTTACGATCATATTTACTACTATATAAGCCATCGGCTGATCTAAAATCTGGAATTCCTGACTCAGTGGATACCCCTGCACCACCAAAAAAGACTATATTTTTGCTATTTTTAATTATATTAGTTAGTTCTTGAATCTTATTTTCCATAAAAAACATCTCCAAACTATAATATTTAATACTTTAATTATTGCACAAATAAAGACAAAAATAAAATTTGTACCTAAACTGTAATAGAGTTAATAATTAGATTATATTTAAAAATATAAAATATATAAATTATTACACAATTAAAATATAATAAGTTTATTGAAATAAATTTCAGAAAAACTTTGACAGGTAACTAAATATTAGTTATAATATGTTTGTATCTAGTGATGATGGCATAGAGGAAACACTCCTTCCCATTCCGAACAGGAAAGTT
>NZ_JAUNLM010000119.1 GCF_030532265.1 Clostridium sp.
TCTGTTCAATTTTCAAAGACCATTTTATCTCGTCGCCCTCAAGCGACTTGCTTATGATATCATTTTGAAAATTTTTTGTCAACACTTTTTTTAAACATTTTTGTTAAGTTAAAAAGCATTTTAAAACTTTCAAAAGACCTTTAAAATCTTATCACTTAGCTAACTATATGTCAATAAAATTTCTCTTTCAAAATTTTGTTGATATTTCGTTTCCGCATCAGCGACGTGTTTTATAATATCATATAGAACACACCATATATAAATTTAATTTATAATATATTGATATTATCTTCATATTTCTTTTATTTATTCATGTTTTCTTTATATTTTTTATAATGATACTCTAGGTTATGTTTCTTATATTTTTTTAAATATTTTGAATATTATACTTAAAACTCCCCCCTTTTTTCAATATTTTTCTATGATATACTCTATTATAAGGCGGTGATTATATGTCTCAAATTTTAAAAAACGATTGGGATAACTTACTAAGGGATGAATTTTCTAAACCTTATTATATTAAAATACGTAAATTTCTTATTCATGAGTATAGAAATAAAACTATATATCCTAATATGTATGATATTTTTAATGCATTACACTTTACTCCTTACAAAGATGTTAAAGTTGTTATATTAGGTCAAGACCCTTATCATGGACCTAATCAAGCTCATGGACTTAGTTTTTCCGTTAAGCCTGGTAATAAAATTCCACCTTCATTAGTAAATATTTATAAAGAATTACAATCTGACTTAGGATGCTATGTTCCAAATAATGGGTACTTGAAAAAATGGGCTGATCAAGGTGTATTATTATTGAATACTACCCTTACTGTTGAAGCTGGAAAAGCTAATTCACATCAAAAAATTGGATGGTCAATCTTTACAGATAAAATTATTGAATTATTAAATCAAAAAGATGAACCTATTGTATTTATACTTTGGGGAAATAATGCAATTAAGAAAAAAACTCTTATAACGAATCCTATTCATTATATAATTCAATCAGTTCATCCAAGTCCTCTTTCAGCATCTAGAGGATTCTTTGGAAGCAAACCTTTTTCTAAAACTAATAATTTCTTAGCTAAAATTAATAAAAAACCTATCGATTGGCAAATTGAAAATTTATAAACAAAATATCAGACTTTAAATTATAAAAAAGTAATTTTAAGTCTGATATTTTTTAGTTTAAAATCATATTCGTATAGTTTTATAAATTATTTTTACTGTAATATTTTTTAAAATAATTGGGTATGCTTGTTTATTTAAAGCATACCCTTGTATTTCTTAACTATTTCTATTTTACTATATTAATTACTTAATTAATTTTATCTTTTGTTACTAAATCACTTTTATAATTATATTCAAATTTCTTAATAATTTAGTGGTTTCTTTAAAGCAGCATTACATTCTCAATTAATAATTATATTTATATTAAATTAATTATAAAGATTAATAGTACAACTTCAAAATTTATATCTTTTTTTGTAATTACTTTTAATTAGTTAACTTATAGTTCTATTTTTCTGATTTCTTTAACCTTTTAATCATAGAATATATGGAGGTTGATAAAATTCCACACACTCCACCAAGAGAAAAGAACAGTATTACATCTCCAATAAAAATACCAATAAGCATTCCAATTCCAACTCCAAAAGCTATACCTTTTGATACTAATGTAAATTCAGCTTCACTTAAACTAATCTTATCGATCATAAAAACCACTCCAATTCCCATATTCTCATTTTTATTATAGATTATATTTCTTAACAATTCCTTAAGTAAACCTTAAACAAAAATGTATAAACTAAAATAAGTTTATATTTATAAAATATGTCCAAATTGGCTTATTATAATCATTTATTTTACTATTTTACTTCCATGTAATTCTTTTGCATTAGTATAACTTTTTATATAATCTCTATTTTGAGATGTTATACCTCCACCAGGCATTATTATTATTCTATCATTAGCATATTCTATTAATTCTTTTAATTTATCTAAATTATTTGGAGCATTTTCTTCTCCACCTTTTGTTAGTATTCTGTCTATTCCAAGTTCAACTAAAATATCTATTGCTTCTTTTTTATTTTTTATTTCATCAAAGGCCATATGAAAAGTAGTGCTTAAACCTTCAGCACACTCTTTTAATTCTTTATTTCTTTCTATATCTATAGTTTTATCCTCATTTAGTATTCCAAATACAACTCCATTTACATTTAAACTTTTACAAATTTTTATGTCTTCTTTCATTATCTCAAATTCATCTTTTGAATAATTAAAATCTCCACCTCTTGGTCTTATTATTACATTTACAGGAATTTTTATGTTATTAACTGCTTTTTTTATAGTTCCATAACTTGGAGTAGTTCCTCCTTCTTGAAGGTTATCACATAATTCTATTCTATCTCCACCATCCTTAAATCCTTGTAACGCCTCATTATAATTACCAACACAAACTTCTAATTTCATTCCCTTTCACCTCTTATATTTTTATATAAAAATAAAAGCACTAACTAAATGTTAGTGCTTTCTTGGTGGCTCGAGCAGGAATCGAACCAGCGACACGAGGATTTTCAGTCCTCTGCT
>NZ_JAUNLM010000120.1 GCF_030532265.1 Clostridium sp.
AATCTGAATACATATAGATCAAAGCTAATACTATACCTAAAATAAATGTATAAATGCCTTGAACTAAGTTTAAATGCATAATTCCAAAAATTAAAGCTTGTACTAAAATAGCTGCTATTATGTTAAAGTTTTTCCTTAAATATCCGAAGATAATTCCCCTATAAAATATCTCTTCATATATAGGAATTAATATTATGACTATTATTAATTGTGATAAAGATTTGCTTGTAACATTTAACTGATTAATTATATTATTATAACTTGGTATTATTTTAGTTAAAATACCACTTATAAATACTAATATTATGCTTACCCCTATGCTTAAGGCAATAATATACAAATATTCTTTTAAATTTATCTTTTTTACTTTTATTCTTTTTAATATTCCTTCATTAGAAGCTAAAAATATTACTCCAATTAATATTAATGTTAATATATCTCCTAATATTGTTAATAAAAAAACATTTTTTTGAAATAAGGAAATATTATTCTTTGTATAACCTAAAAAAAATCCTTGTATAAAACTTACAATAAGAAAATTTAAAATTGGAAATCCTAAGCATACTCCTACTGTTTTAAAAAACTTTTTCATATACAATCTCCTCTAAGCTAATAGTTGCTTATATAATATAACAAAGTTAACTACAAAGTATATAATAGTTAAAACTAACCCTATAATATTTAAAGCTAATGCTATCTTATACGCTTTACAACTAAGCTCTTTTATCTTTTTAGAGGATATGACTATACCTACTATACTAATAATTATCCCTATTAATGGAATAAGCCAAGCTATACAACTTATAACTCCTAAAATTATTGGTGCTTTTGACTTTTTAATTTGATTCTCCATTTTTTTCTCCTTTTCATAATAATTTCCCTTTTAATGTTAATTATATGTTTTAATGTATTATTTGTAAATATTTATAGACTTTCATTTATAAAAATACTATAATTTATTTATAATTGTATTTAGGAGATGTTGTGAATGGAAAATGTTAAACTAATGAATAGATCTAAAGATTTGGTACATTCTTTATATAACAGTCTTTCAAAATCAAAAGAAAATAATTTTGATGATATTAAAGAGGTATTATTAAAAGTTTATACAAAACTAGATTTATCTGATGAGAAAAATATTCCTTTAATAAATAGATTAGTTAACTATATATATTTTACAGCTTACACAAAAAAACTGACTTTTTCCTCTAATGAAGAGAATATAATAAAAGAGTTATCTGAGATAGGTAAGTATGCTGGTTTAAATGGTGTATATCGTTCAGACTATGGAGATAAATCTCAATTTTAAAGAAACTAAGTTATAATTAAATATTATTCTATAATTTAACTTTTTAGCTTGTCTAAATTTTAATTATTATTTTGAATCTCTAACCATTAATATATTTTGTACAAAAGTTAATTTTAATCCAATTATTAAAAAAATATTAATATTTTAAGATATAAATATGTAATTTTTTAATGTTTATGTAACTTTAAAATACAATTGCACAAAATTTAAATTTTTAAGATTTAAGAGTAATTTTTAGGTAAAAAGGAGCTATTGGTTATGAAAAATTTTAAAGAATTAAAATATCAATTAGAAATAATTTTAGGATTACCAATACTATATTTACTATTAGGCACAATAATAAATCTAATAGTAGTAATTTGTTGTATTTTACTTAACAATTATAATTTCTCCAACTATAATACTTTAAGATTATTTTATGAAAATAAATATTCTAATATTATAAGTGGTATTGTAGATATCATTTTTTTAATTATATTAATTAAAATTTTATTCAAAAATAACTTTAATAAATTTAAAGAAAGTATACATATAAATAAAATTAATTTTAATGATTTAATAAACAGTATTCTCTTAGGAATTGGATTAAGTACACTAAGTATACTTATTGTTGGAACTTTTAGTACTTTTACCAACAATTATTCCAGTATTTCAAATCGAATAAATCAATCTAGTAGTATAATAGGAGTTTTATTTGCAATTACAATCGTTCCGGTTTTTGAAGAAATATTTTTTAGGGGAATAATATTTGGATATTTAAGAAAGAATTACAATATTAAACTAAGTATTTTTATACAAGCCTTAGTATTTTCTATTATGCATATGAATTTAATTCAAGGAATCTATACATTTATTTCTGGAATAATTCTAGCATTAATATATATTAAGAGCAAAACAATTATAGCACCAATTATTGTTCATATAGAATGTAATTTATTTGGTATTTTAATATGGAAAACTCTATTTGATTGGTGTAAAGAAGCAAGTCCAATATATCTATTTTTAGGAATTTTATCATTAATTATTGGTATTTTAAGATTAAAAAATTCATTAAAAAAATAATTTAATCAAAATAAAAGAAGCTGGAGGATTTTTTTACATAAATTTCTCTCCACCTTCTAATTTCTAGTAACATTTTTTATTAAATATCTTTAACGTCTATTAATTTTTTCTTTCCTTTATTGCTTTTTCTAAATCCTCATTACTAAATACCATACGTACTTCAATTCTTCTATCTTTCTTGGTTTCTTCTATATTAT
>NZ_JAUNLM010000041.1 GCF_030532265.1 Clostridium sp.
TTTCTGCTTCTTCATTCATTTTTTTATGTCTTTTTTCATCAATATTAAATACTTTTAATGTTGTTAACCCTTGAAGATTCTCTAAGAATGTTTCACCAAGATTAGAATAATTATTCCAATAGTTTTTAAGAAGTTTTTTTGCAAATTTCATTATTGCAATAATAGACATTGGAATTAATGGAACACATAATATAAATATTATTGCAGATTTAAATGAAATAAATGAAATTACAAAAAATAATGTTATAGGCGCTAAAAGTGAATAAAATAATTGTGGAAGATATTTGCCAAAATATATCTCTAATGCTTCAACACCTTCTATTGCACTTTGAACTATTGAGGATGTAGATAATTTTTTATTATAATTTAATCCTAATTTTAAAAGCTTACTATATATTTCATCTCTAAGCTTTATTTTTACAACTTCTGAAGATTTATTTGAAAAATACCCATACATAATATTTGCAAAAAATCTTATACATAATAAAAATAAGAAAATTATTAAATAGTTTAATATATCCCCTTTTATAAAATCCTTAAAATTATGTAATGAATTTTCCATATAAAATACTTTATTTATTATTTTACCTATTAAAAGTACCATACCTAAATTACACACAGTAGTCATTAAGCTTGAAAATACCGTAAGTGCTATGTACTTTTTAGATTCATTACAAAGATTAATTAATCTTTTATTAATCATCATAACCAATTTCCCCTTTCTAGTTATTCCCACAACATTCTATCATAATTGATATTGATTATCAATATTTATTGTAAAAAAAGAAACTTTATAAAGTTTCTTCTTAATACTTACTTTATTTAATTTTTAAATGCAACCTTTTTACAACTTATTATTTTTTTATTTTTCAAACAATTGTTATACTTTTTTATATGTTTCTTCAAATCTTTTTCTATATATTTTCCCATATATTTTTTTAAATACTTCTTATAAAATTTTCTGCTTATAAGCCATTTATTAAATCTTTCTGAACCTTTTGCAAAACATATGCCAGCCATAACTAAAAATATAGTTCCAGGCATTATAGGTAATATACCACCAATTAAAGCTAGAATCATACATACGATTCCTAAAAAAATATACAAAGCTCTCTTTGCTTCTCCCACTTTAAGTCACCTTACCTTAAAATATTAAAATTTATTAATCTAATTAAATTTATTTTTTCCAATAAATCTATTAGATTTTATTTATTGTTTTTATTTTCTATAATATACTACATTTTACTAAAAATTAAAACATGTAAATTTATAAATTTTTACATGTTTTGATGACTATTATTTAAATATTTGTTTATATTTTTCTAAATCTCTTATGCAGTCTAATTCTTTATCTTTTTTCATATAAGAAATAAAGAAATCATTTAATTCGATAGATTTAATAACACCTTCTAGAGCCTTCTCTTTTTCTCCAATTAATGCATAAAAACAAGCTCTATTGTAATAAAGAAATCCTTCATTTTCATTATTAATTATTCCTTCAGTTATTATTTGTATTGCTTTTTTATAGTTGCCTTTTTCTCTATATATTACTCCTAAATTCAAATAACTATAAGGATAATTTTTATTATTTTCTATAGATTTTCTATAATACTGTTCTGCTCTTTCAATATTTCCTAATCTTTTTTGTACTACTCCCATATTAAATAATATCCTATAATGATTAGGATTTATTGATAATGCTTTTTTATTATAGATTTCACTTTCTTCTAATCTATTTAATTCTTCCATAATACAAGCTAAATTTGCATTTGCCCATAAATCATTTTTATTTATTTCTAAAACTTTCTTATAAAGTTTTATTGCTTCATCTTTATTTTCTTCTTCATCATATATATTAGCTAGAAAAAAATAGGCTTTATCATATGAATTGTTTAACATTATAGCTTTAGAATAATACTCTTTTGCCTCATCAAAAAAGCCATCTTCATCATATAATGTTCCAAGGCCGTAATACGCACGTGCTTCCTCATTATCTATATCTATTACTTCTCTATACTTTTCTTCTGCTAAATCTAATTGTTCTAATTCATGATATAAAAGTGCCATATCTAAAAGAAGTTCAATATCTTTTTTCCCTTCTTGTAAATTATATGCCTTTTTATAAAACTGAAGAGCTTTTAATTTATTTCCTTCTTCTTTAAAATTTCTAGCTACATTTATATGATTATCAAATAAATAATTCATATTTTTTGTCCTTTCTTCAAGAATTGTCTAAAATAATTATAGCAAAAGAATTTTAAAAAGCCATAGAACAAAAAGTTCTATGGCTATAAATGTTCAATATTATTTCTTATTGAATCTTTGCTTTCTAGCTTTTCTACATTCAGGACATCTAACTGGTTCATTGTCAAATCCTTTTTCTTTGTAGAATTCTTGTTCTCCAACTGTAAAAACGAATTCTTTTCCACAATCTTTACATACGATAGTCTTATCTTCCATTTTCATTCCTCCAAATATATAAAGCATCTAAATAATTAAACTTTCTGAATTTTGGAGACACCAATGAAACCAGAAAATACTTAACTACTTTGATCTTTATTTGATTTAATTTACAAAATTAGTATATCACTGCTTATTAATTATTTCAAGGGAATTTTCAAAATATTCTAAAATTTAATCATTTATTATAAATGGCTGAAGCCAAGCTTTTGCACCATCTTCTCTATAAGTTTCAACCCTTACATAACCTTCATTCCCTTTAATATTATAAAAAGCTTCATTTCCTTTGGTTTCTTTTAAAATTTTCCCATATTTTCCTATAAACCTAAAATATATATATGGAACTCTACTATCCCCATTTTTTAATGATATTTTATTATTTTCTAACTTTATATCTTTTAACTTCATTCCAAAACTAGCGTAAAAACTCCCTCTTTTCAATGCATTTATTATGCTATTAACATCCTTTTTTTCTGAAAGAACCATATTATAAGCTCCTCCAATTCTTGAAAATATGTGCATATCATCATTTGCAAATCCATAAACAACCTTACCTCTACTTAATAACTCATCCCATAAATCTGATGCAATAGCCCTACCCTTGCAATCCATCCTAACATTATTATTAAAAACTTCTATACCTAAATAATTATCTAAATTTAATAATCTATCTAAAGTCCAATAATCTTCTGATACTCCATGTGGATGACAAATAATATTTATTCCACCTTGATTATTTACTTTATCAAATAATTCTTGATGATTATTGTCATCATCTAAATCATCATCATACTCTTTAATATTTATACCTAGTGTTTGATGTTCTTTTCGTTTATACTCAACACCCTGTATCATAACTATATCTTCATCACTAAATTCTTTTAAATCTGTTAAAAAATAATGGTCTGTAATAGCTAAAAAATCATACTCCATTTTATATGACTTATAAAGTTCAATTACTTTTTTAATATCATAGTGTCCACAAGGGCTATTTTTAGTATGAGTATGTAAATTTCCCTTTAAATACTCACCTTTATATCCATAAGGATTTGTTATTTTCATCTTAAGTTTCTCCTTCTAGTACTATATCCTCTGCTAATTTTATTAAATCTTTTATTTTTTCATTTTTAAGCTTATAATATCTAAACATTCCCTCTTTTGTTCCCTCAACTATTTTAGCTGACTTAAGTATTTTTAAATGTTTTGATACATTTGCTTGCGAATATTCTATATTACTATTTATATGACAGACACAAATAGGTCCATCATATAGCTGCTTTACTATCTTTAATCTAACTGGATGAGCAAGTGCTTTTAAAACTTCACTCGTCTTTTCTTCCATGCTAATTACTCTCCTTAAAAAGTAAATTTAATACCTTTCTAGCTACATTTCTATTTGTTCCCTTATAAGGATAGCTATGAATATGTATTGCTGGATTAAAGTTTATTTCTATAATTCCATAATTATTTTCCTTTGCTCTTTCTTTTATATTACTTATCATCATATCTACACCAGTTATTTTAGCATTTACACTTTTAGCAGCTTTAATTGCTATTTCTTTGTAACTATTATCTATATCATCTGTAAAATCTATACTATCTCCACCAGTACTTATATTAGAATTTTCTCTTAAATATATAATTTCATCTTTTTTAGGTATATAGTTAAAATCTTTATTTTGATCTTTCAAAAACATTTCTTCTGCCTCACCTAAAGATATCTTTTCAAGTGGAGTTTTATATCCTTTTCCTCTAAGTGGATTTTTATTTTTTTCTATTACAAGCTCTTTAATTGTGTTTATTCCATTACCTATTACATTTGCAGGTACTCTGTGAAGTATTCCTACAACTTCATCATCAATTACTAAAAATCTATACTCTTTTCCATTTATAAATTCTTCTATTAATATTTCATTATCATTTTCAAATCCAATTTCACAAGCTCTTTTATATTCCTTTTCTGTAAAATCAGTCTTAAAAATAGTTATTCCTATTCCAAAATTTGTTGATTTTGGCTTTATAACTATTTGTTTATTTTTATATTTATAAAAGTCATCTATAGCACTTTCTATATTATCGTAATATCCACCCTTTGGAACTTTTATATTATGTTCTTCTAATACTTTCTTTGTAACTAATTTATTTTCCATAATTAAAGCAGTTATATAACTATCTTTTGATGTTTTTGTTGCTTGTTTTACATATTCTATATGATTACCTTTTTTAAGTGATATAAAATTATCTAACTTATCTAAAACTTCAAATTCTATTCCACTTTTTATTGCATCAATAATTAATATTTGAGTTGAAAGTTCTAATTCCTCATAGCCTTTTAATTTAAATACATTTTTTTCACTATATTTTAAATATTCTTTACTTAAATTCATAAAATAATTTATATATCCATATTTCTTTATATCTTTTATAAGTTTTGCTGATATAGTTTCTTTATAATTTATAAATCTACTTCTTGAAATTTTAATTACTTCTTTTAATTCATCATTATCACTAAATAAAATATCACAAATTTTTTCTATTTCATCTAAAACCTTAAGTCCTTCTTGTCTTAAAGAAACTTCTTTACCATTCATATTTATCATATTAAATTCTTTTGTTTCTATACCCCTATTATCATTTTTTACATATTCATCATGAAGTCTAACAGTGTACTTTTCATCTTCTGTAAATAATGTAAATAGTATAAATAAGAAAATCATATTTAATGTATCTTTACTTACTCCAATTGGACTTAATGGATCTAAGTCAAGAAGTCTTATTTCTATATATTTAACACCATGATTTAATAAATTTTCTAACATATCTCCAGTTTCTTTTGTTTTAAATCTAATAGGGCTATAATATTCTCTTGCACCTTGTATACACTTATCTTCTATAAGTCTTTTTATATCTTCAACATATTCATAAACATTGTTGTAAGATACATAATAATCTTCTACATTTTTATATCCACACTCACTATTTCTAAGAGAATTTACCCCTTTAAAATAATGCTCATCTTTTCCTAATGTTTGACTTATTCTTTTACAAGTTCCCTTATAACTTTTATGAAAAACAGGACTAGCTCCTGTTAAATATATTAAAAACCATTTATATTTTATTAAGTTTCTACCTATTTTAAAATATATATTATTTTTAAAATCCTTATAATTTTCTTTAGTATTTGAAAGCTTATAAAGTTCTTTTAAAAGCTCTTCATTAAATGAAAAATTAAAATGCACTCCGCTTACTAATTGTCTCTTTGCACCATATTTTTTTAGAAGACCTTCCCTATATTTTACTTCATCTTGATTTTTAAGTTCTGCAACTGGTATTTCATTATCCTTTGGTATTATAGGCGGATTACTTTGTGGCCATAAATACTCTTCTTTCAAACTAGTAGAAACTATATTATGAAGATTTTCCATAAAATCATAAACTTCATTTATTGATTTACATATAGGGGTTATCATTTCAACTTGACTTTCTGAAAAATCCCTTTTTATATACGGATTTTCTTCATTAAATATATTAGTATGTTTAGTTAAAGCAAGCTTTCCTTCTTTATCAACCCTTAAATTTTCTTTTTCAAGACCAAATCCACTTTGTAGTAATTTTTTATTTAAATTATTACTTTTTATTAATTGTAATAAGTTATCATACATTTCTCTCTATCTCCTTTTTTATATTATAATTAAAAGTTAATTTATTCATATCAATTAAAAACCAACTAAGTAAAAGTACACCCTTAAAAAAGCTACTAATACTTATGCTAATCCATATTCCATTAAGTTTTAAAAAGCTTATATTTGATAAAAATATTGCTATAGGTATTCTAAGTGCTGTAAAAGTAACACTAATTATTGGTGGAGCATAGGTTTTTCCTATTCCATTAAATGCTCCAACAGTTAATAATTCTATACACATGAATACTTGAGATAAACCTAATATTTTCATATAAGTGCTACCCATAATTAAACTTTCATTATCTGATAAAAATATACCAAATATTTGTTTTGAAAATACTATAAATAGTAAAGTTACACTGATTCCAAACACTATAGTAAGTTTTAAAGCTTTATAATACCCTTCCTTTATCCTATCTTTTTTCATTGCTCCATAATTTTGACCAACAAAAGCAGCAATAGCACCTTGAAGCCCTCCAATTGTAACATAAGATATAGATTCAATTTGAATTCCAACCCTCTGAACCGCTATAGCTATTGCACCATAGTCAGAAACTAATTTTGCAATAGACATAGATATTAAAGTAAATATAACTCTTTGCATAGTTATTGGTAATCCAAGCTTAATTACTGACAAACATTTATCTTTATCAAAATTAAACTTATCTTCAAAAACTTTTAATTTCCCTTTTGACATCTTTATAAACATTAAAAATACAATTATTCTTGCAATAAGTGTTGCAAGAGCTGCTCCAACTACTCCTAATGGCTTAATTATTCCAATACCAAATATTAATATAGGATCTAATATAATATTAAAAATAAACCCTATAACATTTGCTTTAAATGGTAACTTACTATCCCCATAACTATTAAGAATAGATGTTAATAGTGTATTAAAAAACATAAATATAATACCTATTGCAGATATTAAAAGATATTTTTGTGCCATAAAATCTACATAATTTCCTAATTTATAAAAACTTATTAGTTGTTTATTAAATATAAAAAGAAATATTGTATATATTAATCCTATAAAACTTGTAAGTATTATACCATTTTGTATGTATGTTTTACTCTCTTTTTCTCTCCCCCTCCCTATAGAATGAGATATTTTAACCCCAGTCCCTATAGACACAATTGTAAAAATTGCCATAGCAAGATTTATAAAAAAACTAGCTGTTCCTATAGCCGCAACAGCATCACTTCCTAACCGTCCAATCCAAAGCATATCTATCATTCCATAAGCTGTTTGTATAAAATTAGTTGCTATAATTGGCAGTGATAATTTTATAAGAGATTTAGTAATATCATCTTTAGTTAAATCTACTTTTTTCATGTAATATCACCTCACTATATAACTATATAGGAATATAGTTATATAGTAAATAGTAATTTCAATTTATTTAATTTTATCACCTATAATTTAATTTCACATTAAATTTATTTTAAATTTTATTGTTCTATAACAAAATAAGGAACCTAATAAAAAATAGATTCCTTATTTATTAAACTTATTCTTCACTTTTTTCTTGTTTTACTGGAAGCGTTATTATGAATTCACTTCCTTTACCTACTTCACTTTTTAATGTAATTTTTCCTTTATGAAGTTCAACAAGATTTTTAACTAAAGTAAGACCTATTCCACTACTACAATGTTTACTTGAAACTTGTGTTTCAACTTGTGCGAATCTATCAAATATAATATTTTGATAATCTTTTGGTATTCCAATTCCAGTATCTCTAACAATTATATCTACACTATCATGATTATCTTTTATTTCAACAAATATAGTTCCACCTGACTTAGTAAATTTAACAGCATTTGATATTAAATTTATAACACATCTTTCTATATTAGTTTTATCACACTCTATAATTTTTTCTTCTATTTCTGGATCTATTATAAGCTCTAGATTATTGCTCTCAATATAACTTTTCATAGATAATGCAACTTCTTCTACTAAATAAACAATATCTTCTTCTGATATATTAAGTTTATATGCTCCTGAACTTATTTTTGAACTATCAATTAAGTCATTTATAACTTTTAAAAGAGTAGTAGAATTTTTCTTTATTATTTTCATATATTTAGATAAATCTTTTCTTCCTATTCCATTTTTACTATCATTTAATGAGCTAATAAGTTGCTCACTTGATAGTATTACATTAAGTGGTGTTCTAAGTTCATGAGAAAGATTAACTAAATAAGTATTTCTAAACTTTTCATACTTTAAAAGTTTATTGTACATTTTTTCATTTTCTAAAAGTTCTTTATTTAATTGTTCCGTTCTTTGTTTAACTAATCTATTTAATATTTTTACATAGTTAACGATAAAATATATTATAAGTAATATTAAAAACAAATAAATTAAATAAGCTAAATTTGAATTATACCAAGGCTTATTTATTTGTATTTTAACTTCTTTAACATCTGTTACTTCACCATTTTTATCTCTGGCTCTTACTTTAAAAATATATTTTCCCGGTGGAATATTAGTATAACTTACATAATTTCTTTTTCCTAGGTATATCCAACCTTTATCAAATCCCTCAAGCTGATACTCAAAATTTTCTGTCCCCATACTTTTATAATCTGGTAGAAAAAATTCAAATGAAAATGTATTTTCATTATGCTTTAACTCTATAGAATCATTTTTTATCTGTATGTTCTTATTATTATATACTTTAAACTTACTTATCTTTATATTTGGATTTGAAAGTGGCTTTGTATATATATCTTTAGGATAAAATGCTGTTACACCATTTACTCCTCCAAAAAACATCTCGCCATCTTTAGCTTTAAATTCGGCTGTTCCATTAAATTCATTTCCCTGAAGTCCATCAAGTAAATTATAATTTTCAAACTTTTTTTTATGCTTATCGTATTTTGAAATTCCGCCATTAGTGCTTACCCATACATTGTCTTCATCATCTAATAAAACACCATATACATAATTATTTGCAAGTCCGTCTTTTTCTGTAAATATTGTAAACTTTTCTGTCCTAGGGTCAAATTTATTTAATCCAACAGATGTGGAGAACCACATGTTTCCTTCTTTATCTTCATTTATACCTTTTATTGCATTATTACTTAAGGAATTAGGATTATTTTCTATGGATGTGTAATTTATTGCTTTCTTTTTCTCTACATCTAACTTTAATATTCCACCATTCCAACCAGTTGCTATCCAATAATTTCCTTTAGAATCTTGAAATACCCTTCTAATATAATTTTCGCATACTCCAGCTTTATCAAATAGATAATTTAAATTAGTAAACTTTTCTGTTTTAGGATTAAAAACATCTAAACCCTGACGTGTTCCAACCCAAAGTAATCCATTTTTATCAAAATAAACTTCCTTTACATCATTATGCACTAAAGAATTCTTATTTGATTCATGTCTGTATGTTTTTATATCACCTGTTTTTTTATTAAGTTTACATAATCCTTCCTTTGTTGCCATCCATATGTTTCCATTACCATCACCTGTAACTTGAAATAATGTATTACTTGGTATACTATTTGGATTATTTTTATCAAATTTATAATGAGTTATTTTATCATTTTCTCTATCAAACTTATTTAATCCATCATTATTAGTTCCAACCCAAAGAATTCCATCTTCATCTTCATAAATTCCACCTATACTATTTCCACTCAAAGTATTTGTTTCACCTGGCTGACTCTTATAATGAGTAAACTCAGGATTAGGGTTTAACATACTAATACCATTGTATGTTCCAATCCACATTAACCCATCACTATCTCTATAAACACATTTTACACTATTATTAATTAAACTTTCTTGATCATATGGCTTATTTATATAAATATTAACATTTTTAGTCTTATTGTTATATTTAATTAAACCACCTTTGCTTCCAAGCCAAATATTATTATTAAAGTCTTCATACATACTATTTATAGCATATTTTTCAAAAGCGTACTTTCTATTTATATTTTCTAAATTATCAAATTCTTTAGTTTTAAGATTAAATTTATATATCCCCTTATCTTGAGTTGCAATCCACATGTTATTATTCATATCTTTATAAAGCTTCAAAATATTTTTACTAGGTAATTTATCTTCTAATACCTTAGTAATTTTACCAGTAACTTTATTTATTATATTTAATCCTTTTTGCGTGGATATCCACATTTCTCCATTTAACCCTTCCATAATAGAAGTAATAAATCCATCATATAATGTATCTTCTTTATTTTCTTCGCTAAAATATTTTTTAAATTTCTTTGTTTTAGGATCATATTCATTTAAACCATCTTCTGTTGCAACCCACATATGATTACTACTATCAATATAAATATCCCAAATATGACTACCTAAAATTTTATATGGATCATTTGCATCTGCTTCAATTCTTTCAGCTTTTAACGTTTCCCTATCTAACTTACTTAAACCAGAACTTGTACCAATCCACAAATATCCATCTTTATCTTCTACTATTGATTCTATTATTCCTGGAAAAATAGTATCTTTATCCTTATCCTCAGACTTTATAACCTCATATTCATATCCATTAAATCGATTTAGTCCATCATTTGTTCCAAACCACATATAACCATCACTATCTCTTAAAATAGAGAAAACAGAACCTTGAGATAATCCGTCTCTTACTGTTATGTTAGTAAATTTTAAATATTTATTTTCTTCAACAGCATTTGCTTTAACACAAAAAAAATTATTTATTATTATAAGTATACATAATATATTTATTATAAGTTTACCCCTTTTTATTTCATTCATCCCCTATCACTCGACAAAATTTATCCAAATATAAAACTATTTTTGCATAGTAAACTTTTATTGTCAATTAGTAAACTTTATTAACTAACTATTAACAGAAAATTTGTACTAAAAAAAAACATTATTTTATATAAAACTATAAATTTAATTTTAAATAAAATTAAAAACCTCTTATTAAAAATAAGAGGTTTGCATTCTATATAATATTTTCAACATTTCTTTCATATAAATCTGCTATAAAATTAAATGTATCTTTATCACTTACACTACCATAGCTATCTCCATCTTTAGGGTTATGTTCATATGTAAGTATTAAAAATTCACCATTTGACTTAATTACTCTAAAGGAAGTTTTTTCTGTTAATATATCAATTTGAGCTAATATTTCTACACTATCATATTGATTTGTTTCACCATTATACAATTTTGAATATTCCCCATTAAACATTGTTATATTATATTTTTCCTTATCACATTCAGTAACTCGTCCACTTTTTCCACATGAAAGACATCCTTTAAACTTACAATCTCTCATACAAGTTAAACACTGACATTTAGAACAACACTTTAACTTTAAAAATACATTATTATATTTATTTTTATAATCTAATATACTATTTACTGAATCATTAATTTCACTTGCTGAAGAAGCATCTACCTCAAAAAATAAAACTTTTTTCTTTTTATTTAATTTACTTTCAGCACTTTCTAAAAGCTCTGAGTATTTATCTAAAACCTTTATATTTTTCACAAAATATCTTGATTTAATATCAGTTCCTTCTGAAAATTGAATAATATCATTAATAGAAAAAGTTATATTAGTATAATACTCTGTTATATTATCTTTTTCACTTTTTATAATCTCTTTTGCCTTGTTAATATTCACCTTTATCACCTCTTTAATATTTATTATAAATGACAAAAATATTTTTTAAATAATTTAAATATTAATTTATTAAAATAATACAATTTGTTAATTTTTTCACTTTAAATTATAATATAAATTAAATAGCATATTAATAAAAATATGCCTTTAGGAGGGATTAATTTTAATGAAGTTTCGGAATAAATCAATAGTTAAATTTATAGTTATATTAACTATATTTTTATCTAACCTTTTATCATTTATAGTTCCAACTTATGCTGCTAGCTTTAAAAGTTCATCTAGTTATAGTAAGCCATCATCTTCTTCATCATCATTTAAAAGTAATACATCAACTTCAAAGAGTTCTAATTGGAATACTAGATTTAATACATCAAATAAATATAGTAAACCAAAGGATTCAAATAAAAATTCTACAAGTGATAAATTTAACTCTAAATTTAATACATCAGATAAATACAATAATAGTAATAAAAATAAAGAAAACTCTGATAAATCTAATAATGATACTACTGATAAATCTAAAAAAGAAAAAAATTCATATGATACATCCGAAGGAACTAAAAGATACAATAGAAATTTTAGTGTATTCCCCTTCTTTTCATCATATGGTCATTCTTTTTTTGGAATGTCATTTATTTTTAAGGCAATTGTTATTCTTTGCGTAATTACTATTATACTATTTATTATTTATTTTATTTTCTTTAAATTTAAGAAATAATATTCTTAATTAAAATTTTATTAATATTAAAATTCAATATTGATAATTTTTTGAAAAATTATATAATTATAAGAAAAGTTAAGCAATATTAATTGTATGAACTTAAAGGAGGCTCATAATTATGGGTATATTTAATAGAATATCAAACATGTTAAAAGCAAAAACTAATTCAGCATTAGATAATATGGAAAATCCAATCGAATTATTAGATCAAAAAATAAGAGATATGGAAGAAAGTCTAAATAAAGCAAAACTTTCTTCAGCTCAAATATTTGGTAATTTAAAAGAAATTGAAAAAGAAATGGACAAGACTAAAGCAATTGCTGTTGAATATGATGAAAAAGTAAAACTTGCTATGAGTAAAAATAATGAAGAACTTGCTAAAAAAGCTCTTAAATTAAAGCTTGATGCTGATAAAAAGCTTCAGACACTAACTACTTCTCATACAGAATTAGAAGCTAAAGCAAAAAGTCTTAAAGAAAATCTAGTCAAACTTCAAGAAGAAATTGAAAAAACTAGAAGCTATAGAGATGAAGCCTCAGCAAGACTTAATACTGCAAATGCTACTAAACAAGTCAATGAGATTATGGCCAATGTACAAACTAAGAAAAACTCTATAAACTTAGATGACATTGAAAGAAAAATAGCTAAAGAAGAAAGTTATGCTGAAGGATTGAAAGATCTTAGAACTCCTTCTTTAGATGATGAATTTGCAGCACTTGAAAATGACAATTTAGATGCTGAACTTGAAAAATATAGAAATAAATAATTTAAAGGAATTGCCAAAAGGTAATTCCTTTTTTATTTATGGATTATAAAACACCATTCTTACTAAAGACATATAATAAAATATATTGATTTTTAGGAGTATTTTATGAAGTTTTATAAATTAAACAAAGATCACTGTTGCACTTATTTAATATTAAACACTAAAAATAATTCTTGTGTACTAATTGATCCAAAGCTTGATTATGAAGATTTTTATTTAAATTTTATAAAAAATAAAAATGGGATTCTTAAAGCAGTTATAGATACTCATACCCATTCAGAACACTTAAGTTGCTGTTATAGTTTAAAAGAAAAAACTAACTGTAATTTTTTTATGAATGAAAATACAAGTTGTAACTCTATTACTAAAAAAATAAAGAATCATGAAATTCTTAATATAGATGGTATAATACTAAAATGCATACACACTCCTGGTCATTCAATAGATAGTATGTGTATTATATTTGAAGATAAACTTCTAACTGGAGACACTCTATTTTTATCTGATGGTGCTGGAAGAGATGATCTTCCAACTGGAAATCCTTTAGATCACTATAATAGTTTAATTAAACTTTCTAAGTTACCATCCCATCTAATAGTTTATCCAGCACATAATTATACCGACTCTCCACCATATACATTACACCATCTAAAAAAAATAAATAAATATTTAAAAATAAAAAATAAAAAAGAGTTTTTAAGCATTACAGAGCAATGTTATCCCCCACCTGATTGGATGCTTAAAGTTATTTCTTTAAATACTTTGTGCAATATGAATATAAATTCAATTAAAATTCCTTTTGAGGAAGGTATTTGTCAAAGTAGTTATATTAAATCACCACGTTCTATGCCTATATACTTAAATAAAGAAGAATTTACTAAATTTATAGAATCTAACAAAGATAATATTTTTATATTAGATGTAAGAGAACCTGAAGAAATTATATATGGAAATAAATTAAAAGAATCTATAAACATTCCACTAAAAGAACTTCCTAAAAAAATAAATGAATTGGAAAAATACAGAAATAACATTATAATATGTGTTTGCTCTAGTGGAAACAGAGCTATAGTAGCTTCAAGAATTTTAATTGATAACGGATTTAGAAATGTATATGTTTTATCTGAACCAATATAAAAAGGGCTAATATTAGCCCTTTTTGTTTATTAAGCTTTTAACAACATCTCCAATTATTTTTATACCTTTTTCTATATCATTTTCACTTACTCTTGAAAAACCTAGTCTTATTTTTTCCGAACCATCTTTATTATTATAAAATATATCACCCGGCATAAAAACTACACCTCTTTTATAACATTCCCTTAAAACATCTCTTCCATTTACATTTTTTAACTTGATAAATATATGAAGTCCACCTTCCCCTAAAATATAATCATGTGGAATATATTTTTTAACTTGTTTCAATGTAAAATTATATTTATCCTTATAATGTTTTCTTATTTTTTTCATGTACTTATGAAATGAACCACTTTCCATATATTTATGGAATATGGCTTGATCTAAAAATGAAGAATGTATATTTCTAGTTCTTTTTATACTTTCTAATTTTGATATTAAATTTTTATCTCCAAAGACCCATCCAATTCTAATTCCAGGAAACAGTATTTTAGAAAAACTTCCTATATAAACTATTCCATTTCCTTTATCACATAATGATGCAATTGGTGCTACATGAGAGCTTGTATATAAAAGTTCCTCATTAAATCCATCTTCTATTATAGGAACTTTATACTTTTCACATATGTTATATACAGATTTTCTCTTCTCACCTTTCATAACAATACCAGTGGGATTATGATAAGAAGGTATTAAATATAATAACTTAGGATTATGCTTTATTAATGTTTCTTCTAATTTATCTAAATTTAAACCATCCTTGTCCATATCTATTGATTTAATATTAAGATTATGACTTTTCATAATTTTTATAGCAGTATTATGAGTTGGCTCTTCACATGCTATAGTCTCACCTTCATTCATAATTCCGCTTAATACTATATCAAATCCTTCAGTAAATCCATTAGTTATTAATATATCTTTATTTTCTATATTTACACCCTTTTGCTTCATATATCTCATTAAATACTCTATTAAAGGCTTATAACCCTTAGCATATCCATAATTTAAAAGTTTATCTCCTTCAATAGAAAATGTAGTTAAAAATGCTCTTTTAAATTCTTCTAAATCAAAAAGACTTTCGTCTGGTGCAATACTTTTAAAAGAAATCATTCCTTTTTTCCAAGGCAACTCATTTTTTACTATATCAAGCTCCTCGCAACAATTACAATAACAACTCATCATATTGTTCCAATCTATATTTAAATCTCCACCATTTAATTTTTTCTCTATTTTTACGAAAGTTCCTTTACCTTTTATACTTTCTATAATTCCTTCTTCTTCTAAAGTCTCATAAGCTAATATGACAGAATTTCTACTTACAGAAATTATTTTGCTAACTTCTCTTGTAGATGGTAACTTACTTCCCTTTTGTAACATTCCACTTTCTATATTTTCTTTTATATGTTTTTCTATTTGAGTGTGTATCTTTTCTTCTTCATTTATTTTAAAGGACGAAAAAATCAAATATTCTCACCTTCTATTCTAATTTAATCTTCCTTTATTATATCAGAAAATTAATTAAATATAATTTCTTATATGCACAATTTCTCCATTACTCTTATATACCCTAGGAACTCTATGTTTAAGCATACATAAAACTTCATAGTTTATTGTTTCCATTATTTCTGCCATATCATCAGCATTAAATTTTAATCCATTATCTTCACCAAGTAAAATAACTTCATCACCAACTTTTACTTCTCCAATATCAGTAACATCTACCATACATTGATCCATGCATATTCTACCTACTACATTTGCAAATTTTCCATTTATTATAACTTTAGCTTTTCCACTTAAAGATCTAGAATAACCATCTGCATAACCAATTGGAATTGTTGCAATTATACTTTCTCTATTTGTTTTGAATTTTCTTCCATAACTTACGTACATATCTTTATCTAAAGTTTTAATATGAGCAACTTTAGTTTTTAATGTTAATGCCGGCTCTATTTTAAGTTGTTCTTTTTTTACTTCATTTGATGGATAATATCCATATAATATTATTCCTGCTCTTACTGCATCAAGATATGTTTCTGGAAGGTCTATTATAGCACCGCTATTTGATACATGCTTTATTTTTATATTTAATCCATTTTTTATAAGTTCTTCATTAAAATCTTTTATTTTTTTAAATTGCATATTTGTATATTCTTTATCCTTTTCATCAGATGTTGAAAAATGTGTAAATATACCAACAATTTCTATTCCTTTTAATTTTGATATTTCTAAAACATCTTTTAAACTTTCTTCATTTGGTATAAATCCAATTCTACCCATTCCAGTATCTAAAGCTATATGAATTTTTGCAGTTTTTCCAAGCTTAATTGCAATTTCAGATAGTTTTTTTGCATAATTTAAATCATACACTGTTTGTTCTATATTATTATTTATTAGATCTTCACCAAATTCTAATGGAGTATATCCTAATATCATTATAGGACACTTTATACCACCATTAATTAGTTCTAATGCTTCTGTTATAACTGCTACTGCAAATCTTGAAGCACCATTTTCTATTAAAACCGGTGCAATATCTAATGCTCCATGCCCATACGCATCAGCTTTTATAACTGCGATTACGTCTTTATTATTAACTAATTTTTTTATATTTTTCATATTTAATGCTATTTTATCTAAATCTATTTCAGCCCACACAGGTCTTAATAATTTTTCCATAAGTTCACCTCTAAATTAATATTCCTTCTACACTAATATTATAAATATTTTTTATAATATAGGAAGAACCACTAAATTTATATTTTTTATATAGAGTGGTTACTTTTTATTTCTTATAATTAAATTTAAAATATAATATTAAAAAAATTTTATATATTTAATATTATAAATAAAAAAGTAGCTAAAATTAGCTACTTTTTTATTTATTTGAAAATTCTTTTATAAATTTTGAGAACTTTTCTAAATTAAAAGTTTTTAATAAAACTGTTTCTGGGTCCTTAATCACCCATTTATTATCTTGTTTTATTAATTGAATATTTATATCTTGAGTTATTTTCTTTAAATCATCTTTATTTACTATATTAATTAAATCTTTTTGTAAATCTTTCTGTAATTCCTTATCACTTTTTCCACTCATTGATGCTGCTAATGATTTTTGTATAGCAGTAACCATATAATTTCCCATTATATCTCCTGCATCTATTGCTGTTACTGTAGCACTTACAGTAGCTTCATCATTTTTTTCTTCCGTATTATTAATTTTTATTTCCGTCTTTGATAAAACTTTCTTTAAAGCCTCTTCTTCTTCAGAAGTTAATTTTTTATCAGTTTTGTCTTTAGAAATAGTATCCTTATTAATCAAATTACTTATTTCACTTATATTTCCATTCTTTAAAGTAGAATAAAATTTTTCTACAACTGAACTTGGACTATCTCCACCACAAGCAATTAAAGTGCATGATAATATGGATACTAATAATAAACTTACTAACTTTTTCATATTTCCCCCTATAAAAAATAATTTATTCAATTAATATATTAATATATAGCTTTTCAATTATATACATTTAGATAATATTATTTACATTTTATCTATAATAATTAATATTTTATTCTTTATTTTATATTTATTTTAAATAATTAATTACATATTTCAGTATTATGCTATGTAATTCTAATTAAATTAATACATTTTATATTTTACTTAAAAAAATTACAATATATAAAGTTTTTTAACATATTTAAATAATATTATATAAAATACACTTAAATACTTATGTTAGCTTATTCAAACATTATTCAAACATTTTAAAATCTAAAGAAAGTGAAAGTATTTAAAAGAATACTAGAGTATTTTAAAAAACTTTACTAATCAATGTTTAAAAATGCTAATATTACAATAATTATGCATGTTAATTTTATTTTTTATAAATACTATAATGAATAAGACTTAAATAAATGAGGTGTTAATTATGGAAATGAACAAAACTATAGTAAAATCATTTACTAAACATTTATCTGATGAAACATTTAACTTAAAACTTTGGGATGGTGAAATAGTTAAAGTCGGTGAAGGTGAACCTAAATTTACAATAATAATAAATAAATTCCCAAGCAAAAAAGATTTATTATGTGATGCAAGTTTAGCTTTAGGTGAAGCTTACATGGATGGAGATATAGATTTTGAAGGAGATCCACAAGAAATATTTGAAAGTATGATGAGAAATAAAGATAGTTTCTTAAATCATTCTACACTTTTAAAACTTGCTGGAAAAGTCAAAGCTCCTTCACTTTTAAAATCAAAAAAAGATATAGCCCATCACTATGATATAGGAAATGATTTCTATAGCTTATGGTTAGATAAAACAATGAGTTATTCATGTGGATATTTTGAAAGTGAAAATGACACACTTTATGATGCTCAGATGAATAAAATTAAACATATATTAAAAAAGCTTAATTTAAAAGAAGGTCAAACTCTTCTTGATATAGGATGTGGTTGGGGCTTTTTAATAATTGAAGCAGCTAAACTTTATAAAGTTAAAGCTACTGGTATAACTTTAAGTGAAGAACAATTTGCTAAAGCTACTGAAAGAATAAAAGAAGAAGGACTAGAAGATTTAGTAACTGTAAAACTTATGGATTATAGAAACTTAGAAAAATCTGGTCTTATGTTTGATAGAATTGTAAGTGTTGGTATGGCAGAACACGTAGGTCATGCTAATATACCTCTTTTCTTTAAGAATATAGATTCTGTACTAAAAGAAGGTGGATTATTCTTACTTCATAACATAACTAATCTTGTTGAAACAGAAGGTAATAAGTGGGTAACAACTTACATATTCCCTGGTGGATATTTACCAACATTAAGAGAAGAAATTTCAGTTGCAAGTGAATTAAACTTCCATGTTCTTGATGTTGAAAGCTTAAGACTTCATTATATGAAAACTTTACAAGAATGGCTTAAGAATTTCGAAGAACATTTAGAAGAAGAAAGAGAAATGTTTGATGAAAGATTTTTAAGAATGTGGCATATTTAC
>NZ_JAUNLM010000042.1 GCF_030532265.1 Clostridium sp.
TTATAATGACTTGTCTATATATTACAATTTAATTAATCTAATTTTAAGAAAATAAAAGAGGCCTTATTAAAAGCCTCTCTTTGTTTATTAATCTAAATTTATTAACTTTTGAAATATTATTTTAAAACTGGAGCTAATATTTTTTCTTTTTCTTCTTCTACATCCGGAACAAAACTCTTTAATAACGTAAAGTTTCCTTTAAGTTCATACTCTCCAAGATGAGCTGGTATAAGTATACTGTCCCCCATCTTAATTTCTAAAGAACCATCATTCCATAAAATTTCTCCGTTGCCTTCTACACATGTAAATAAATAGAATCTATTTTTATCACTTGATTCTTTTGCACTTTCTTTAACTTCGTATTTTTCTATAGCAAAATATTCACCTATGCAAAGTACAGTTTTATCATATCCATCTTCATGAATTGTAATACCTTTTATATTTTCACCTTTTAATGAAAAATCTATAACATCTAAAGCTTTTTCTACATGGATTTCTCTGCCTCTATTATAATCATAAACTCTATATGTAGTATCACTATTTTGTTGAATTTCAGCTATTACTACCCCTTCACAAATTGCATGAACTAATCCACTTTTTACGTAGAACATATCACCTTTTTTAACTGGAATTTGATTTAAATAAGGAGTTAAATCTCCTTTCTTTATTGCTTCTTCAAATATTTTTTTATCACAATCTTTTGTTCCAACTATTAATGAAGCTCCTTCTTTTGCATCAACAACATACCAAGCTTCAGTTTTTCCAAGATCGTTATCCTTTTCTCTTGCATACTCATCCCCTGGATGAACTTGAACTGATAATTTATCATTAGCATTAATAAGCTTTATTAATAATGGGAACTTATCTGCTTCTATTTTATCTCCTACTAATTTATGGCCTAACTTATTTAAAAGTTCATCAAATTTCATACCTTTAAATTCACCATTTTCTACGATACCAGTTCCATTTCTATGACAAGCGATATCCCATGTTTCACCTATTAATCCTTCAGGCATGTTAGTTCTAAATTTTTCAAAATCTCTTCCACCCCAGATTTTGTCATAGTATAAATTTTCAAATTTTATTGGGTACATATTAAGATCTCCTCTCATCTTTATGTCAAACCTTTCTTGTTTCTTATTCTATCAGACAAAAAAATAAAAATCCATATGAAAAAAAATATATATTTCTGTAAAATTCAAAGAATTATTTTAGATTTTCTTTTATTTTTATTATATATCTAATAATAATTCTATTAATTATATTGATATTTAAAATATTTCGCTATAATATAGTTTGTGTTATACTATTAATTATTTATATAAAGAAGATACTTAAACACTAGGTGGTGATTATTATTAATATAAAATCAATTATTAGTATTATTTCAAGTAAAATAGTACTATTTATTTCAAAAAACTTTTTAAAAGGAGGAAGTACTTTTCCTGGAAGAATAGCATTAAAAATTGATAGAAATATTTTAAAAACAGTTTCTAAAGGATATAAAGTTATCTTAATAACTGGTACTAACGGTAAAACAACAACCACTAGTATGATTACTAATATACTTAAAGAAAATGGCTTTAAAGTAATAACTAATAATACAGGTGCTAATCTTTTTCCTGGAATCGTTTCTTGTTTTATAGACAATTTTAAATTTAGTGATAATTCATCTAAATATGCAGTTATTGAAGTAGATGAAGCAAATGTTAAATTTATTACTGAATACATAAAACCTGAAATAATAACTATAACTAATCTATTTAGAGATCAACTAGATAGGTATGGTGAAGTTTATACAACACTTACAAAAATACTAGAAGGTGTTGTTAAAGTTCCTGAAACTAAACTTATATTAAATGGTGATGAATCTTTACTTGGTAAACTAGATGTTAAAAATCCTACTGAATTCTATGGATTTAATGTTCCAGTACAGAAAGATACTAAACTAGATGTAAATGCAGATTCAAAGTTTTGTAAATTCTGTAAGTCACCTTATGAATATAATTTTATAACATATAATCATTTAGGAGATTTTTATTGTCCTAGCTGTGGATATAAAAGACCAAAACTAAAATATGCAGTTGATGAAATACTTGAAGTTACCCCTGAATTTTCAAGAGTAATTATAAATGGAACACCAATTACTATAAGTCAATCCGGTGCTTATAATATTTATAACGGACTTTGTGCTTATTCAATAACAAAAGATTTAGGTGTTTCTGATAAAATAATTTCAAAATCTTTAGGAAAACAAGATTCAAGCTTTGGTAGACAAGAAGTTATAAACTTAGAAGGTAAAAATGTTAAAATAATTCTTGTAAAAAATCCAGCTGGATATAATCAAGCAATAGATACATTATGCTTAAATAAAGAACCGTTCTCTGCCTTATTTATGTTAAATGATAACTACGCAGATGGAAGAGATGTTTCTTGGATATGGGATGTTGATTTTGAAAGACTTCCATCACTTCCAATTAACAATGTATTTATATCAGGAATGAGAATGTATGATATGGCTGTAAGACTTAAAACTTGCGGACTTAATTCTGATAAATTTATAATAGAAGCTGATTATGAAGCTTTAACTAATAAAATCAAAGAATGTAATGATGATACTATTTATGTTCTTGCGACTTATACAGCAATGATCAACTATAGAAAGTTCCTACATTCAAAAGGTTATATAAATAAACTTTGGTAGAAAGAAGGTAATATTTATGGAATTAAATATTTGTCATCTTTATCCTGACTTATTAAATGTTTATGGTGACGTAGGTAATATATTAATACTTAAAGCTAGAGCTGAAAGCCGTGGAATAAAAGTCAATGTTTTTGATGTTTCTATAAATGATGAATTTAATGGGGATAATTATGATATAGTTTTCTTTGGTGGTGGCCAAGACTATGAACAATCAATAGTTTCTGAAGATTTAAAAAAGAATAAGAAAGATGCTTTAACAAAATATGTTGAAGACTCAAAAGTTCTACTTGCTATTTGTGGAGGATATCAATTACTTGGTAATTATTATAGAGCACCTAATGGTGAAAAACTTGAAGGTCTTGGTATTTTAGATATATATACAGAAGGTGGAGATACTCGTTTTATAGGAAATACTATAATAGAAAATGATGAATTTAATCAAACTTATGTTGGATTTGAAAATCATTCTGGTAGAACTTATACAAATGGACTTAAACCACTTGGAAAATGTATTGAAGGTTATGGAAACAATGGTGAAGATGGAAATGAAGGTTGTATATACAAAAATACATTCTGTACTTACTTCCACGGATCTTTACTTTCAAAAAATCCTGAACTTGCAGATAAATTATTAGAACTTGCATTATCACATAAATATGGTAATGTTAATCTAGAACCATTAAATAATGATCTTGAACTTAAAGCTAAAGAAACAATTATTAAAAGATTTAATGAAAAAAAATAACCATATAATATGGTTATTTTTTATTTTAATTATTTATTACTCTTATCTTTTTTAAATAATTTATCTCTTCTTTTGATATGTTATTTAATGTTTTAAATTTATAATTTTTATTTTTGTAATTATTTATTATACTTTGCAAAGTATCTACTGTTGATTCTTTATCTCCACTATCATGCATTAAAACTACTTCAACATTATATATACCTGAATAATTTCTCATATTATTTTTTATTATATTGCTTGATACATTTCTAGCAACAGCATCTCCTGAATCTACATTCCAATCTATATACATTATATTTTGAGATTTTATTTCATTTTTTATATTGTTTAAAACTTCCTTTTTACAAACTGTATTTGTAGCACCACCTGGTAATCTTACAAATCTAAAATCACTACAGTTTTCACCAAGAATATTTATCATATTTTTTTTACAACAATTCAAATCTTTTAAATATGAATTTTTACTGAAATATATTTTATCATAATCATGATTATTACAATGTGGGTAAATTGCCATATTTAAATTTTTTGCTCTTTTTATAATTGATTTATTTGCAGAAATTCTATTACCAACTACAAAAAAAGTTGCTTTTATATTATTTTTTTCTAAAATATCTAATATTTTATTTGTATTTCCATTAGAAGGTCCATCATCAAAAGTTAAATAAACTGTTTTATTTTGTGAATTTAAGGCCATAGTGCTGATACTTGTAAAGTTAAAAATCATAATAAATATAATTACTAAATTTAAAATTGTATTTCTAAACATTTTCATATTATCACCCCCTTAACTTTATTATGCCTATAATATATTTTTTTATTTAATTTTATTGTAATAATTTTAATACCTATTTTAACCTGTTGTTTATTGTTATTAATTTAATAAAATGTTATACTTTTTTGTATGTATGTCCATTGTTTTGACAAAATTTTAGAACGAGGTGGAAAAATGTTAAAGAAGAAAGGATTTTTACTTAAAACAATGGTAATTGTTTTTGCTATGTGTTTATTATCTCCTTTAGGATTAATAAAATCATTTGCAGATACTCAATTACCAAGTGATCCTAATATAACTGCTAAATATGCAATTACTATGGATTTAAAAACAGGCGAGGTTATTTACTCAAAAAACGCAAATGCAAAAGCATATCCTGCAAGTATAACTAAATTGCTAACTGCATTAGTTTTTGCAGATCATGCACAAAAATATGATAAAATTAAATTTACTCAAGATGCTAAATCCCAACCTCCATATTCGCTACATTCAAATTGGCATGGAGTTACTATGAAAGTTGGAGATACTATGACTGCAGATGATGTCATGAAGGGTTTATTAATGTTTTCTGGTAATGATGCTGCATATATGATAGCTGATTCTGTTGCTGGAAACGCTCAAAATTTCGCTCAACTTATGAATAAAAAAGCACAAGAAATCGGAATGAAAAATAGCCACTTTGTAACACCAAATGGATTACATAATGTTGATCATTATTCAACAGCTTACGACTTAGCATTACTTACTAAAGCAGCCTTTGCAAATCCATGGGTTAAAGAAGTAATGGGATGCAAAGACGCTACTATATCTATAGGTGGTAAAACTGTAAACTTAACAAACAGAAATAAAACATTAGGTAAAAACGGAAATATAGCTGGTAAAACAGGAACAACTGATCAAGCTGGTGAATGCTTAGCTACTGTTTATAATAGAGATGGTAGAGATATTATAGGTATTGTTCTTAATTCAGCAGTAAGTGCTGATGATTCGACAAGATATGCTGATATGGATAAAATAATGGACTACAGCTTTGCTGCAACTCCTTCTGTATATAAAGCTGCTGGAAGCGAAGTAAAGAATGTAAACTTAAAATATAAAATGTTTAGATTTTTCGGCCCTGAAAAAACTATAGAAGCACCTGTAACTCTATCAGAAAATGCTATGCTTTATAAAAATAGCTTTAATGAAAAAAATGCAGAAATATCATTAAACTCTAATAATGACAATGCATGGTCTGTTGCATCAGATGATAATTTAACACTTACTCTTTCTGTTAAAGAATATACTCAATCATTAAAAGGAAGTGTTGGAATATCTACATTTACTTTAATTAAAGCTAATATATTTGCATATTTAGGAATACTTTTAGGAATTGTTATAATAGTTCTTTTAATAATATTTATTATTAGACTAATTAACCAAAGACGTTATAATAAAAGACGTTATAGAAGCAGTTATAGCTATGGAAAAAGCTACAAAAAAAGATTTAGAAGATAATAAAAAAGAGAGTTAATCTCTCTTTTTTATTTTTTTATTTAACTTTTTCTTTTTAATTAAACTATTTTTATTCTTTTTACTTTTTTATTTAAAATTAATTTTTCATCTTGTTTATTCTTCTTTTTCATTACTGAATATCCAAAAGAACCTAGCGATTTTCTAGGTAATTTATAATACTCTCCATGACAGTAAGCTAGAAGATCTCCTTTTTCAAAATGAATTTTTCCTTTTTCATCAATCAATTCTTCATTTATATGTGAACTTAAAACTTCTGATATAAACATATCATGACTTCCAAGTGATACTATTTGTTTAACTTTACACTCAATATTTATAGGACATTCTTCAATATACGCTGCATTTATATTACTACATTCTTTCATGGTAAATTTCATTTCTTTTATTTTATCAATCTTTTTACCACTTCTAACACCACAAAAATCTACTTCCTTTGTCATACCTGCATGAGGTATATTTACTACAAACTCCATACTTTCTTTTATGTAATCATATGATAACCTTTCTGGTCTTATTGATATAGAAAGCATTGGTGGCCTAGTACATACTGTTCCAACCCATCCAACTGTAAAAACATTATCTTTTCCTTCATTATTTCTTGAAGAAATTAATACTACAGGAACTGGGTTTAATACTACACTTCCTTTAAAATCTCTCTTTTTCATTTTTACTCCCATTCCTTCCATATTTCAGGTTTATATCCTACAGTAGCATCTTTTCCATTTCTAACTATAGGTGTTTTAATTAAGCTTTGATTTTTAAGTAATATTTCTATTTTTATATCACTACTTCTTATTTTATCTATGTTTGAAGACTTATAATCTTTACTTTTTTCATTTATTAACTCATTTAATGAAATAGAATTTTTTACACTATTTAATTCCCCTTTACTAATTCCTTTTTCATTCATATCAATAAATGCATATTTTATTTTTCTTTCTTTAAAATATCTCTCTGCCTTTTTAGTATCAAAACATTTTTTCTTTCCGAATATTTGAATATTCATTTTTTTCTCCTTTTAAACTAAATCTAAAATTTCTTTAGGTGAATTTATAAAATAATCTGGATTTGTATCTTCTAATCTTTTTATATCCATTTCTGTATATCTTACTCCACAAGTTTTACATCCAGCATCTCTTCCGCAAATTAAATCAAAATTGCTATCTCCTACCATAATTGCCTCTCTTGGATCTATATTTAAATTTTTTATAGCATATAACGCTGGTTCACTATGTGGTTTATGGTTTTTAGTACATTCAGGAGTAACTATTACATCCATATATTTTAATATTCCTGCTATCTCCATACCCCTTTTTGCCAAAGATTCTCTTTTTGAAGTTACTATACCTATTTTAATTCCTTTATTTTTAAGTTGTAGTAGCATTTCTTCTACTTCATCAAATGCATAACACATATTATCATGAATTTTTTCATTATATTCTCTATACATCTTTATTAATCTATCTATTTCGTTGTTATCATTTATATAATTTTTAAAAGTATCTTCTAAAGGTTGTCCGTAAAATGAAGTTATTTCACCTTTAGAAAGATTTCTATTTAATCCTTCTTTAAATGTATAAACAAAAGATTTATATATCAATTCATTAGTATCAAGTAAAGTTCCATCTAAATCAAATAATACTGCTTTTATCATCTTTTTCATCCTCTCTATTTAATTCAAAGCTATTATATCAAAGATTATATATTATTACTAACACTATATAAAATTCACATTAGCTTCATTGTATTTTATATGTAATTATGCTATTATTTCCTAAGAGATTTCGGGAGGGATTTTATGAATACATCAGTTAAATCTAGAGATTTTTATTTTGATACATTAAAAGGTTTTCTTATATTATTTGTAATAATAGGAAATTCATTAGAGCTTGCTAACCCTAAAAACATAAATACTCATTATTTTATACTTTTTCTTTATATGTTTCATATGCCTCTATTCACTTTTGTATCTGGCTACTTCTCTAAGCTTAGTAGTCGAACAACAGTTGAAAAAGTTAAATATACATTTAAATTATATATTATAGCACAACTTTCCTATATAATTTTTTATAAATATATTTTAGGCAATGAAGGTTATAAATTTGAATTTATGTACTCTCAATGGACTCTTTGGTATTTATTATCTTTAACATGTTGGTACATTTTATCCGATTATGTAACAAATAAAAAAAAGTGGATTATATGTTCTATTTTAGTTTCATTGATTATTGGGTTTGATAATAGCATAAATAGTGCAGGAAGTATTTCTAGAACATTATTTTTCTTTCCATTTTTCATTTTAGGAATGTCTTTTAATAAAAATTATATAGCTATTCTTAAAAAACATAAGTTTAAACTTTTAATCGGATCTTGTATCGTTTTATTTGTGTTATATATTTTATCAAATAAAATAGAAATAGAACTTTTATTTGAATTTGAGCCTTATAGTAACTTTTCAGGTAATCTATTTTTCCCATTATTTATTAGATTCTTTCATTATTTAGGCTCATTAATAATTGGATCATTCATTTTATGTTTAATTCCTGAAAGAAAAACTATTATATCTTTAATTGGAAGAAATTCATTAATATTATATCTTCTCCACGGTGCCATTAGTTATATTTTAATTGGATATGGATTTACAAAATATGATAATATAATAACTCTTGTTATATCTGAGCTAATAATAATTTTATTTACTATTGCACTGTCAGCCCTTTATATTAATCTTAAAACTTTTATTAATACAAGAAAGACCAAAATTCTTTAATTTGGTCTTTTTTTAATTTAACATTATATCACAATTTGTCATACTATAAATCATACACAAATATTTTAGAAGGGATGCTTTATGAAATTTAAATCTAAACTAATACTTTTATGTACTTTAATATTATCTTTATGCATTTCATTAATTGGCTGTAAAAAAGAAGATAATCAATCTAATTTAAAAACTATTAAACTTAATGAAGTTGTACGTTCTGTTTTTTATGCTCCTATGTACGTTGCAATAAATGAAGGTTTCTTTGAAGAAGAAGGATTAAATATAGATTTATCTACTGGTCAAGGTGCTGATAAAGTAATGCAAAATGTTTTATCTAAAAATGCAGACATAGGATTCTGTGGTCCTGAGCAAGTTGTATATATCTATAATCAAGGTCGCGAAGATTTTCCTGTTGTTTTTGCAGGACTTACTAAACGTGATGGCTCTTTTTTAGTGTCCAAGTCAGATGAAAAAGATTTTGATTGGAAATCATTAAAAGGTAAAAAAATAATAGGTGGAAGACCTGGTGGTGTTCCTGAAATGGCTTTAGAGTATGTTTTAAATAAAAATAATATCGTACCTAATAAAGATGTCACTATGGTAACTAATATAGATTTTACTGCAACATCTGGAGCATTTAAATCTGGAGCTGCAGATTATGTTGCATTATTCGAACCTACAGCATCAATGCTTGAAAAAGAAGGTAGCGGAAAAATAGTTGCATCTATTGGACAATCCTCTGGTGAAATGCCTTATACTTCTTTCTTTGCAACTAAATCATATATAGAAAATAATCCAGATGTTATAGAAAAATTTACTAGAGCTATATATAAAGGTCAAACTTGGTTTAAAGAACATTCTTCAGAAGAAATATCTGATTCTATAATTTCCTTCTTCCCTGGAACTGACAAAGATATAATTATTTCTGTTATAAATAACTATAAAGAAATTGATGCTTTATATGATAATCCTATCATAAGTGAAGAAGGTTTAAATCATCTTATGGATGTTATTAGTGATTATGATAAATCTTTAATAGAAACTCGTCCACCATTTACTGATATAGTAAATAACTCTTTCGCAGAAAAAGTTGTAAATAAATAAAATTTATAAAGAGGATAGATTATTAATTTAATTTTAGCTATCCTCTTAATACATATATTTAATAAGGTGGTGAAATTTATGGCATTATTAGAAGTTAAAAATATAAGAATGTGCTATCATTCTTTAAAGACAGAAACAGAAGCAATAAAAGATGTTAGCTTTGATGTAAATGATAAAGATTTTCTAAGTATATTAGGTCCTTCTGGATGTGGTAAATCTACTCTTTTAAATATAATGAGTGGATTACTTAATCAATCTAGTGGAACTGTAACTTTCGATGGAGATAATATAAAAAATAATTTAGATAAAATTGGATATATGTTTCAAAAAGATCATTTGTTTGATTGGACATCAGTCTGGAATAATGTAACCTTAGGATTAAAAATAAAAGGTCTTCTTAATGATGAAACAATAGCTAGAGTTGAAACCTTACTATCAAATTATGAATTAACTAAATTTAAAGATCATAAACCAACCGAATTATCAGGTGGTATGAGACAAAGAGTTGCTCTTATTAGGACTCTTGCATTGAATCCTAAAGTTTTATTTCTTGATGAGCCATTTTCTGCTTTAGATTATCAAACACGTCTTAATATATGTGATGAAATGTTTAGTATAATAAAGCAAGAAGGAAAAACAGCAATAATGGTAACTCATGATATAGCTGAAGCAGTATCTATATCAAATAGAATAATTGTATTAACTAAAAGACCAGCTTTAGTAAAAAAAGAAATTAATATATCTTTTAAAAATAATAATTTAACTCCTTTTAATAGAAGAAAAGAAAATGAATTTAAAGAATACTTTGATTTATTATGGAAGGAGCTTGATGATTATAATGATTAGTAATGAACATGAAAATTATATAAAAAGTTTAAAAAGAGAAAAATTAAAAGTTACTCTTTTAAGAATTGGTATTTTATTATTTTTCATTATACTATGGGAAATTGCTGCTGATTTTAAATGGATAGATCCATTTTTAACATCATCTCCTAGTAGAATGATTAGCTCTCTTATAGGTTTTATATCAAATGGAACTTTATGGAGACATATATATGTTACTTGTGCTGAAACTATTGTTGGTTTCTTACTTGGTACACTACTTGGAACCTTTATTGCAATAATATTATGGTGGTGTCCTTTAACCTCTAAAGTTTTAGACCCTTATTTAGTTGTATTAAATGCATTACCTAAAGTTGCATTAGCTCCAATAATTATATTCTGGGTTGGAAATGGACCAAGTGCTATAATTGTTATTACTCTATTAATATCCTTAGTTACAACTATAATAAGTGTATTAACAGGCTTTAATGAAATAGATAAAGAAAAATTACTTCTTATGGATACCTTCCAAGCTTCAAAAATTCAAAAACTTAAATATTTAATTTTCCCATATAATATTCCAGTATTAATATCTTCTCTTAAAATAAATGTTGGTCTTTCATGGGTTGGTGTTATAATGGGAGAATTTTTAGTTGCAAGAGAAGGTCTTGGGTTCTTAATTATATTTGGTGGACAAATATCTCAACTTGATATGGTTATGATGAGTATAGTAATTTTATCTTTAATTGCTTTTATAATGTATAAATTGGTAGCTTTGCTAGAAAATAAGTATATTAAACACTCATAAAAATTATTAACAATATATTCACTTTTATTTTTTCTTATACTTTATTTACAATAGATAACCATTTCATACTGAAATATAGAGGATTTACAGTGTTTACAAATTATAAATTCTCTATATTTATTTATATTGTATTAAGGTTTACTTAATTGAATGAAAGTGATACATTAATAAGGTACAAAAAATACAAGGAGAGATTAACTTGAAATTATTTAGAGAAGCACTTATTATTTTCGGAATTTATTTAATTGGTGAAGTAATAGTTGCACTTACTCATATTCCTATACCTGGAAATATAATAGGTCTTTTATTACTATTAATATGCCTTTGTACTAAAATAATAAAAGTTAGCCAAGTTGAAACTTTAACAAATTTCTTTTTAGATCACTTAGCTTTCTTTTTCTTACCAGCTGGGGTTAGCTTAATGAATTCTCTTGGAATTATTAAAGCTAATCTTGTTCAAATATTAGTTGTTTGTGTTATTACAACAGCAGTAATAATCGCTTCAACTGGACTTATAGTACAATTTATAGTAAACCTATTAAATAAAACAAAGAAAGGATCTAAGGAAGATGAGTTTGATAACTAGCAACGTATTTTTTAGTATAGTTTTATCTCTTATAGCTTTTGAGATTGGGCTAGCGATTTATAAAAAAACAAACATACCATTATTTAATCCTTTACTTATAGCAATAGTAATTGTAATTGCAGTTTTAACTGTATTTCATGTAAACTTTGATACCTATAATTCAGGGGCTCAATTTATTAATATGTTTTTAGGACCTGCAACTGTAGTACTTGCAGTTCCACTTTATAAACAAATTGAACTTCTTAAGCAAAATGCAATAGCTATTTTTATAGGAATATTTTTAGGAACTTTAATTGGGATATTTTCAATAATACTATTATCTCATTCTTTAGGACTTAACATATCTATGATAGTATCATTAATGCCTAAGTCTGTAACAACACCAATAGGTATTGCCATAAGTAAAGAATTTAACGGTTTAGTTCCTGTTACTGTACTTGCAATTATATTATCTGGAATAATTGGTGCTATTATAGGACCTACAATATGTAGAATATGTAGAATTACAAACAAAATAGCAATAGGAATCTCACTTGGAACTGCATCTCATGCAGTTGGGACTACTAAAGCATTAGAACTTGGAGAAACTGAAGGTGCCATGAGTTCACTTTCAATTGGTATAGCTGGAATGATGACAGTTTTTGTTGCTCCACTTGCTCTTAACATTGCAATGTTTGTATATAATTTAATTATTCATTAAATAAAAGAAACTTACCAAACTATGGTAAGTTTCTTTTATTTTTTATTTTCAGTATATATATTTTTAACTTTCAGTAATTTTCTATTTAAATTTCCTATTTTATTATCTTTAAAAACAGTATAAACTGAACGCTTAGTATAATCTTCTAATTTAATCATAAATTCTTCTGGTTCTATACTCTTTTCGTAAACTAACTTCAATCCTTTTTCCCAAGATGCAGTAAGCTTTGGATTTAATAGAGAAGGTATTGATATATTTATTACTTCATATATCATTTCTCCAAACTCTGTTGGTGTAAGAGTTTGTGTCTTATTGTTTGATTTTATGTATTCTATATTTATTAGTTTTTTAAGAATTTCAGCTCTAGTAGCTGATGTTCCTATTCCTGCACCTTTTATATGTTCTCTTAACTCTTCATCTTCTATAAGCTTACCTGCATTCTCCATTGCAATTATTATAGAACCTGTTGTAAATCTTTTTGGCGGACTAGTTTCCCCTTCTTTAATTTCTAAAGAATCTACTAAAACTTTTTGACCCTTTTTTAAATCTTTTGGAAATTCATCCATATTGCTTTCCTTATTAGGTTCTAAAATATCTAAATAACCTCTTTCTACACAAACCTTTTTAGTTGTATAAAAAGATTCACTTCCAAGTGTTATGGTAATTGCTTGCTTGCTATATTGAGCTTTTGGATAAAATATTGCGATAAATCTTCTAAGAATTAAAAAATACATCTTTTTCTCTATTTCTTTTAAAGAATTTATTACATTATTACCTTCCCCAGTTGGTATTATAGCATAGTGATCTGTAATTTTTTTATCATCAACATACTTGCTTTTTAATATAGTTTTCTCCCAACTTTTATCAAGTATATTTTTTGTAGCTAAAGTTAGTTCTTCACCTATATTCATTTTACTAATTTTAAATATAGTTTTTTTAATTCCTTTTGCTACTGCAGTTGATAACACTCTTGCATCAGTTCTTGGATATGTTACCATCTTCTTTTCATAAAGAGTTTGAAGATAATTTAAAGTTTCATCTGGGCTTATTTTAAATTTCCTTGAACATTCGTTTTGTAATTCAGCTAAGTTAAATAAAAGAGGCGCATTTTTATTTTCTTTTGTTCTTTTTATATTAGAAATTATTCCTTCTTCTATCTCTTCAAGATCTTTTGTTAAACTTATACAATCTTCCTTTTTTTTAAATCCACCTTCATTGTATAGCTTTGGTGAATCCTTAAACCTTGAATTATCTAACGCCTTCCACTCAGCCTGAATTTCTTCTTCTTTTTCTTCTCTATTAAAGCTACCTAATATTTTATAGAATGATGTTTTCTTAAAATCTCTAATTTCTCTTTCTCTATCAACTACCATTCCAAGTACACAACTCATTACTCTTCCAACTGCTACTACTGAAGATTTATCCTTCTTTAACATATTAGACAGCTGCTTTCCATATATTAATGTTAGAAGTCTTGAAAAATTAATTCCTATTATATAATCTTCTTTAGCTCTTAGATATGCTGAATGAGCTAAAGAATTATATTCTGATAAAGGTTTTGCTTCTTTTATTCCTCTTTTTATTTCTTCTTCTGTCTGTGAATCAATCCATACACGAAGCTTTTCTTTTTTAGGATTTCCAGATAAATCATCTACTAATCTATATATATACTCTCCTTCTCTTCCAGAGTCAGTACAAACATATATTTTATCAATATCATTTCTATTAAGTAATGTACTTACAACATTAAATTGACCTTTAGCTGAGTTTATCACCTCATATTTATACTTATCTGGTAAAAAAGGTAAATCCCTAAGATTCCAATACTTAAGTTTTTCATTATAAGCTTCAGGATAACACATTGTTACCATATGTCCTACACACCAAGTAAAAACTGCATTGTCACTTTCTATATATCCATTTTTTCGTTTACCATTAACTTTTAATAAATTTACAAAATCCATAGCCACTGATGGCTTTTCTGCTACAAATAAAGATTTTCCCATAATTATTTCCTTTCTAAAGAAAATAAACCCTCAAAAGAGGGCTTATTAAAATTATACTATGAATTTATGATTTTTCCAAATGAATTGTTTTACATTTCATTAAGTATCCAAATTGATATATTTAAATACAATGCATAGATACACCATATTAAATATGGAACTAATAAAATTCCAGCTAGTTTATCTATCTTAAAAAACTTTAGAATAACAATACTTAAAATTATTATTAGCATTAAAAGTATTATCCAAGATACACCATATAACTTAAACATAAAAAAGATTATAGGCCATAAAAAATTAATTCCCAATTGTATTATATATAATAAAATTGCTGAAGAACTTTTATTTTCTGTTTTAAGTTTCATATAAACTCTATATAAAGAAATTGACATTAATATATATAATATAGGCCAGACAATTCCAAATACATATCCAGGTGGTGAAAATTTTGGTTTTGTTATTTGCTCATATATAATACTAGAATTTTTAGTTAAAATGCCAATTATAATTCCTCCACCTAAAGTAATTAAAAAACTTATTATTAATGAAATTATATTAACTTTACCATTTACCTTAAATATATTCTTCATAAATCACCTCAAAAATTTTATTTATTATATAAATATACTTTTTTTGAGATTTTTATTCTTATATATATATATCTGCAAATTCTATATCTACCTTTTTTTCTAAAGTAACAATTTCAAAGTCATCCCCTATAGGGTATTTTTTCAAGTTACTTTCTATAGGTAATTCTATTATAAATCTATTTCCATTTTTTTTGTTGGATTTAAAACTTATTTTACCACCATGTAATTCAACCATTTCTTTACTTAAAAATAAACCTAACCCACTACCCTCTTTTTTTCTATTTAAAGACTTATTTACAGATGTAAATTTATCAAATATATATTTTTCATTCTCTTTATCAATAGCCGTAGTATAATTTTTTATAATTATATATACACATTTTTTATTAGTATATATATTAACCTTTAATTCTTTGTTTTTCTTACCATACTTAACACTATTAGAAATTATATTTAAAATAATTCTTTCCAACATATCTACATCAATAGGTATATATATTTCCTCACAAACTGAATCAAAGACTAAAGAATTGTTTATTTTCTCAACATACCTTTTTGTTGCTGATGTAATATTTTCAACTATTTCTACTAGATTATATATCTTTTTATTTGCTTTTAAATATCCTTCAGATGCCTTATTTGCATCAATAAAATTATTTATAGTTCTAATAAGCCTTAAACAATTTTGTTTAATAACATTATTATTCTTTTTTAAACTCTCTAAATTATTTTCATTTAAATACATTTCATTTACTGTTAATGCAGAATGAATTATATTTATAGGTGTTCTAAGTTCATGAGATATATTAGAATAAAATTCACTTTTAATTTCATCTTCCTTTAAATATGAATCATATATTTTTGCAACTTTATTGTATTTATTTATTTCTGTTATTTCTCTTATATATACTATTTGATTATTTATACCATAATCCACTAAATAAAACTCTAATTCCTTTAATTTATCTGAAAACTTATTAAATCTATATACAACTTTTATATTTTTATTTGGATTTACATAATCTGAAGATAATACTCTATTTTTAATATAATCTTGTGATTCTATTGATTCTATTAAAGTTTCTATTTTCATTCCAATTAATAATTCTTTATCTGAAATATTAATCTTACTTAATAAATCATCATTAGCATATATTAATCTTCCTCTATTAAATATAGCTAAACCATCTTTAAATGATTCTATAAGATTACAATACCTTTCTTCACTATTTTTATTTATTGCATTTAATTCTTGAAGAATTATACTTTTCTCACGCAACTTTGTATTAAGTTCTCTTTGCTTATTTTGTATTGTTAATAATTTTTCTTTCATATTATCATATTGAAATTTTAATATATATTTTTTTATTCCATTATAAACTTCAAAATAAGCTAAACATCTTAATATATCTCCTATCAAAGATATATATTTTTCATCAATATATATTTTAACGCTTAAAATTTGATATATTAAAATAAAAATCATATAAATATACATGTTTTTTACTTGTGTATTTTTTTTTATTTTTCCTAAAAAAATTATAGTAATTATAGTTATTATAAAACAAAATATATAATAATTATTACAGACAATACCATTTTTTATATGATATAAAAAGTATTTAGTTCCACACATTAATAGAGCTATTAAAGCAGTATATCCACAGATAGCTTGTACATTTGAAATTTGTTTTAAATACATAATTATAGCAATAAAAATAACTATAACTTCTAATATTTTATTTACCCATATAATTAGAAATAATAAACTATTTGATATATCACAAATTCTTATTAATATAGAGAAATATTCCAAAAAACCTATAAACAAAAATCCAATACCTAAAAACTTATAATAAGAATTAGATTTTCTAACTAAACTTATTAAACCTAATGAAATACCAAATGTAGAACAAAAAATATTTATAGAATAATGAAGCTTAATAATTTCATTATTAAAAATAATAAATAAAACACTAAAAATAATTATTCCTATTATTATATTGAAATATTTTTTTGTATAAGCTTCTAATTTTAAAGTTATATTACTATTCACCTAACTCTTCCTTTCCAAAAGTTATTATAACTTCTGTTCCTTTGCCTATTTTACTTTTTATCATAATAGTTCCACCTTGTAATTCTATAAGATTTTTTACTACAAATAATCCTATTCCACTACCTTTTTCTTCTGCCTCTTTATTATTTTCACCCATTGAATATTTCTTAAAAACTTTATTTAAAAAATTATTATCCATTCCCACACCATTGTCTTTAACAATTATTTTTATATTTTTGTTGCTATCTAAAACCATTACATCTATTCTACCTTCACTTTTTGTAAATTTAATTGAATTAGACATTAAATTAAGTAAAACTCTTTGCATTAAGCTTTCATCTAAATTTAGATAAACCTCTTCTTTATTAGTATCAAATATTATTTTTATATTTTTTTCTTTAGCATAACATACTAAGCTTGATACAGTATCTTCAGTAAATTCAACTACATTTATTCTTTTTTTATTTGCTCTTAAATTATCACTTTGTATTTTACAATTATCAATTAAATTATTTGTTATCTTCATTAAGGTAAAACAATTACTTTTAGATATTCTATTATATTTTTTTAACGATTCTTCATCTTTTTCTTTTATAAAAATATCTTCTAACTGAAGTGCAGAATATATTACATTTATAGGTGTTTTTAAATCATGACTAATATTTGAAAGAAAATCTTTTTTCAAATTTTCTTGTAAAACTTTATTTTTTATTTCACATTTTATAAGATTCATTCTTATATTTGATGTTATATCTGAAAATGTTAGTATTATTTCACCATTATCCACATTCTTATCTATAACTTCTATATTTATATATTTTTTAACATCATTTTTTTCAATTAATCCTCTATAAATATTTCTAGAAAAAATATTTTCTATATCTTTTTCTAATCCTTGTATCTTTATTAAATTTTCTAATTTTTTGTTAACTATCATTTTTATACTATCTTCATCAATAAATCTTAAAAAAGACTTATTACAATATATTATTCTAAAAGTAACGTCACTTAATATAACAACTGGAACTGGTATATTTTTAAAAAAGTCTTTAAACATCATTTCTTTTTTTCTTATTAAGCTTTGTGAAAATTCTAATTCCGTATTTTGAAGAAATAATTCCTTATTCATATAATTTAAATCTTCATTGCTCTTATATAATTTACCAAACATAATTTTATACGGTGTATCAAGTATATTTTCTAAAATAAAAAAAACACTTAATGAAAAATTTAAGAAAAATACTAATCTAATTAATTCTAATAAAAAATTAGTTGCAACAAAATAACTCATTAACATAAATAAATTAATAAAAAATACTAAAACTATATTTATATTTATATAATTTATAGTATTTTTACTACTTCTCTTATTCTTTATAACTTTTATTAATTCAAATAAGTTTAATAAAAATAATATTAAACTTAATATTACATATATAAATTTAAATTGATATT
>NZ_JAUNLM010000043.1 GCF_030532265.1 Clostridium sp.
AATTTATTTACACTTATCTAATATCATATCAGCTAAGTTATGAGCTAGCTTATCTATTTCTTCTTGATCTTCACCTTCTAGCATAACTCTAACTAATGGTTCTGTTCCTGAAGGTCTTATTAAAACTCTTCCTCTTCCATCCATTAATTTTTCCATTCTTTCTATTTCAGCTATTATTTCAGCATCCTTTAAGTAAATATCTTTTTTATCATTAGGTACTGTTGCATTTACTAAAACTTGAGGAAGCTCTCTCATAATTGAACATAACTCACTTAAAGTTTTATTGCTTCTCTTTAATATTGATGCAACTTGTAATGCAGTAACTAATCCATCTCCTGTTGTATTACATTCTAAGAATATAATATGACCTGATTGCTCTCCACCAATTACGTATCCCTTATCTAGCATTTCTTCTAATACGTATCTATCTCCAACTTTAGTTTTTACAGTTTTTATTCCTAATTCTTTACAAGCAATATCTAGTCCTAAATTACTCATAACCGTAACTACTAAAGTGTCTTCTTTAAGTCTTCCTATTTCCTTTAAATATTTAGCACATAAAGTTAATATAAAATCTCCATTAACTAAATTTCCCTTTTCATCAACAGCTAAACATCTATCTGCATCTCCATCAAATGCGAATCCAACATCACAACCCTTTTTAACCACATATTCCATAAGTTCTTCTGGATGAGTTGATCCACAATTTTCATTTATATTTGTTCCATCTGGATTATCATTTATAACATAAACTTCTGCTCCTAAATCTCTAAAAGCTTGCACAGCTGCTTTATATGCCGCTCCATTTGCACAATCTAATGCTATTTTTAATCCTGAAAGATTTACTGCTGTTGTACTTTTTGCAAACTCAATATAATCTTCTAAAGCTGAAACTTCTACTCTTTCCCTTCCAAGTGCTGTTCCTACTGGACTTGGTACTCCTTCAAAACCTGATTCTATTACTCTTTGTATTTCATCTTCAAGTTCATCAGAAAGCTTGTAACCTTTGTTGTTAAAGAATTTTATACCATTATATTCTACTGGGTTATGTGAAGCTGATATCATAACTCCAGCATCTGCTCCATACTCTCTAGTTAAGTGTGCAACTGCTGGTGTTGGTATAACTCCAAGCACAACTGCTTCTGCTCCAACAGATAATATACCAGCAACTAATGCAGCCTCTAACATATCTCCTGATATTCTAGTATCTTTTGCAACTAATATTTTTGGTTTATGAGCGCCTTCTGTTAATACATAAGCTCCAGCTCTTCCTAAATTATATGCAAGTTCAGCAGTAAGTTCTGTATTTGCTACTCCTCTTACTCCATCAGTTCCAAACATTCTACTCATAAAAATTTACCTCTTTCTGTTCTTTTAAGTTAACTATTTTTAACTTTTCTACTACTATATTATATTTGTTTCATTATTTATTGACAACTTTTTCATTATTAATTCTATCTAAAATAATTTTATATCCGTCACTTCCATAATTTAAACATCTATTTACTCTACTTATAGTAGCAGTACTAGCTCCTGTTTCTTCTGCAATTTCTGTATAAGTTTTCTTTTCTTTCAATAACTTAGCTACCCATATTCTTTGAGATAAGCTTTTTAATTCAGTAATTGTTGCTATATCTTCAAAAAACTTATAACATTCATCCTTATTTTCTAATTTTAATATACATTCAAAAAGTAACTCTATATCATCACCTTTTATCTTTGAATTTAGTGTACTCATAATTTCTCCTCCGTACTTTATAAATATACCCTATATTATATCATCTTTAATTTAATAATTCACAACTTTATTACACAAAAGAATTTACATTATTTATCATAAAAATCTTCTCTTTTAAAATTATCTTTTTTATTTATCTCTCTAATTTTATCATAAACTATTTTAGTTGGAACTAACCATACCTCACCAGTTCCCCTATAAACATTTAAAAATCCTTCTCCACTTGCTGCACTTCCTATCATTGAAGTTGCAGACTTTTCTACTGAAAACTTTATATTTCCACTTCTTAAAATTGCAAAACTACCATCAATTTTTAAAGTATCATTATTTAATCTACAAACAAAAACTTCATTTTCTGGTACAGGAAGTTCTAATGCAACAATTCCACTTCCATAAACTTTTGTTTGAAATAAACCTTCTTCTCCAAAAAGTACAGCAGAAAATGTTTTTTGACCAGTTGCTTCTAAATAAACCTCTTCTTCACTTGCCAAAAACATTCCATCATTTATTATTATCTCATCATCTTGAAGTTCTATAAGTGCATAATGTTTAAAAGATGGCTCTAAAAAAATTTCTCCACTACCTTCATATGTAGGCTTGAACATTTCCTCCCCTGTCAATTTGCTTGATATAAATTTTTTTGATATACCAATTAAACCTCCAGTTTTATTTATTATATTTATGTCACCTTTCATGTAACTTAAAGCTCCACTTTCTACTTTAACACGACTTTCATTTAATATTATTCTTATTTGTTTTAATTTAATTCCACTTTTTTTCATAATATTTAAATCAAAAGCCGTATCTACATCAACAGCACCATTTAACTCATCATATTCTAAAACTTGAAACCTAGAATCATTTGTCATCTGAGCTATCATAGTTAATTGATTTTCAAAATTTAAGCTTGTCCTCATAATAACCTCCAATAATTAGGTATTATGTATCTAAAAAAGAGATACATCTACATTATAGACATATCTCTTTTTTTTATTCAACGGATTAATAAATTAATATCTATTCTCAAAACTAAATTAATTAATAAACTTTAGCTTCTTCTTCACCATTTAATACTCTTATAGCACCTTGTGCTAAAGCTAATAATTCATCTTCTCCTGGATATGCTTTAACTTCTGAAATCCAATCTACTCTCTTGCTTATATCTCTTACAACTTCTTCTGAGTAAGCTATACCACCAGTTAAAATTATCTTATCTACTTTTCCTTCTAATACTGTTGCCATTGCCCCTACTTCTTTTGCTACTTGATATATAAATGCATCGTATATTAATTTAGATTCCTTATCCCCTTTAAAAGCTGCATCTCTAACATCTCTAAAATCATTTGTATCAAGGTAAGCTACACATCCACCTTTACCTACTAACTTAGTATAAACTTCTTTTTCACTGTATTTTCCACTAAAACACATTTTTATAAGATCACCTGATGGAACTCCACCTGCTCTTTCTGGTGAAAATGGACCATCTCCATCTAATGCATTATTTACATCAACAACTCTACCATGTTTATGAGCTCCAACGGATACTCCTCCACCCATGTGTACAACTATTAAATTTAAATTTTCATATCCTTTTCCACTTTCTTTTCCAAATCTTTTAGCTACTGCTTTTTGATTTAATGCATGAAATTTACTTTTTCTTGGTAGTTCTGGTACACCTGAAATTCTTGCTACATCATCTAATTCATCTACAACAACAGGATCAACTATAAAAGCTGGTATATTTAATTCTCCGGCAATTTCCTTTGATAATATTCCACCTAGATTTGAAGCATGTGGTCCTTGAACTCCAATTTTTAAATCCTCTGCTAATTGATCTGTTACTTTATAAGTACCACCTGGAATTGGTTTAAGCATTCCACCTCTACCAACTACGGCATTTAATGTATTTATATCAAAGTTCTTTTCTTTTAATACATTTAATATAACTTCTTTTCTAAAATCTAACTGATCAAATATTGTAGCATATTTTGCTATTTCATCTGATGAATGTCTCAAAGTCTCTTCTAATACTTCTCTTTCATCTTCATAAACTCCAATTTTAGTTGAAGTTGACCCTGGATTTATAATTAATAATTTATATGACATCTATTACTACCTCCCAATAAATTCTACTTTAATGATTCAGCAACTAATGCTGCTAATGCTATTGAATTAACTTTTGTTTCAAATGAATCTGCTCTTGAAGTTAATATAACTGGTGCTGATGTTCCAACTAATAGTCCACCATTTTTTGATTTTGAAGTATAAGTTAAACATTTGTACATAACATTAGCTGTTTCTATATTTGGAAGCATTATTATATCTGCTTTTCCTGCAACTGGTCCTGATATTCCTTTATGATGTGCCGCTTCTTCTGATAATGCATTATCAAGTGCTAAAGGTCCATCAACTATACAACCCTTTATTTGTCCTCTATCATTCATTTTTGATAATAATGAAGCATCTAAAGTTGCTGGCATATCTGGATTTACTACTTCAACTGCACAAATTGGTGCTACCTTTGGCATTTGTAATCCACAAGCATGAGCTACTGAAACTGCATTATCTATTATTTGTTTTTTCGCTTTTAAATCTGGGTACGTATTAAAAGCTGCATCTGTTAGATATATTAATCTATCTATTCCTTCTATTTCAAATACTGCAACATGTGACATAAGTCTTCCAGTTCTTAATCCAACTTCCTTATTTAACACGCTTCTTAAAAATGTTGCAGTGTCTACTAATCCCTTCATGACCATATCTGCTTTTCCGCTTGATACAAGTTGTACTGCAAATAAAGCTGCTTTTTTATTATCTTTTTCATGTACTATTTCATATCCTGATAAATCCATTCCTATTTTATCAGCAATTTTTTTTATTTCATGTTTATCTCCAACTAATATTGCATCTGCTATACCTTTATCTTTTGCTGATTTTACAGCCTCTAATACTGGTTCATCTTGTGCTACAGCTACAGCTACCTTTTTAGGTTCAACTTCTTTAACCTTTGATAATAAATCTTCAAAATTCTTACTCATTTACCGCACCTCTTACCTTTTATATTTTAAAATCATTGATTTAGTGTACTTTTAATAATACTTCTGGTATTTTTTGTTGTTAATTTTGTAACAAATTATATTTATATTGTATCAGATAATTACTTTAAAACTTAAATTGTCAGAAAATTTATTTCAAAAAAAGTAGCTCAAAAAGCTACTTTTTTTCATTTTATTTTACACAATATTCTTCCATTATTCTTTCTGCAACTTTTATACCATCAACAGCAGCAGATACTATTCCTCCAGCAAAACCAGCTCCTTCTCCTGTAGGATATAAACCATTAACAGTTACACTTTCAAGCATTTCATTTCTTGGCATTCTAACTGGTGCAGATGTTCTTGTTTCAATTGCAGTTAATACAGCATCATCCATATCATATCCCTTTATTCTTTTGCCAAATACTTTTATTCCTTCTTTAATTGTATCTACTACATATGAAGGTAAACATTCCCTCAAATCTTTAAATACATATCCCGGTTTATAACTTGGAACAACACTACCAAGTTTTGTTGATATGTTATCATTTAAAAAGTCCCCAACTAATTGTATAGGTGCATTATAGTTTTCACCACCTACCTTAAATGCAAGATTTTCATAATATCTTTGAAATTCCATTCCAGCAAGCGGATGATTTCCTTTAAAATCTTCAGGACCAACAGTTACAACTAATGCTGAGTTTGCATTATCTAAATCTCTAGCATGATAACTCATTCCATTTGAAACTAACCTACCTTCTTCTGATGCTGCGCCAACAACTACTCCTCCTGGACACATACAAAAAGAATAAACTCCCCTATTTTGAACTTCACTTTGATATGCTAATCTATATTCTGCAGCTTTTAATTTTGGATGATTTGCGTATTCTCCATATTGACTTTCATTTATAACTTCTTGAGGATGCTCTATCCTAACGCCTATAGCAAAAGCTTTTTGTTCCATTTTAACTCCACTTTCATAAAGCATTTCATAAGTATCTCTTGAACTATGTCCTATAGCTAAAACTAAACATTCACATTTAACTTCTTTTCCATTTACTATTATACTTTTAAGCTTTCCATCCTCTATATTTATATTTTCTAATTTTGAATTAAAATAAACTTCTCCACCTAATGATTTTATTTCTTCTCTTATATTTTTAACAACTGTTTTTAATATATCAGTTCCAACATGTGGTTTTGCTACATAGGTAATTTCTTCTGGAGCTCCATTTTTTACAAGTTCCTCTAATACAAATGAACATCTTTTATCTTTTATTCTAGTTGTAAGCTTTCCATCAGAAAATGCTCCTGCTCCCCCTTCACCGAATTGAACATTTGAGTTTAAGTTTAATTTTCTATTCTTCCAAAACTCTTCAACAGTTTTTGTTCTACTATCAACATCTTCTCCTCTTTCAAAAATTATTGGATTATATCCATGCTTTGCAAGAGTTAAAGCTGCATATAAACCTGCTGGACCTAATCCTATAACAACAGGCCTTGAAGTTAATCTTTTATCTCCATATATAAAAGTTTCTTCTTTTATCTCTTCTTCAAGCTTTACACTATTACTTTTAATTTTATTAACTATCTTCTTTTCATTATTGCACTTTATATCAATACAATAACTAAATTTTATATTATCTTTTTTTCTAGCATCTAAGCTTTCCTTTATTATTTTTAATTCTTTTATTTCACTTTCTTTTATTTTTAACTTTTTAGCTACTTTATTTTTTAATAATGATTTATCTTCATCTATACTTAAAGTAACCCCATTAACTCTTATTGCCATACCATTTTCTCCTAAGTTGTTTTCTTATTATTATCTTGTTTATTTTCATTATTATCAGTTGAAGTTGCTTTATCCTTATCTTTTAAAGAGAATTTTACTTTTCCAACATTTGATATTTTAGCATCAATATTTTTATTTAACTTTACATTTGGTTCTCCTTCAAAAGTACCACTTTGGTTATAAGAACCTAAATCCAATGTAGCAGAAAAATCTCCACTTGTTAAATTATCTAAATCAGTCTGTTTTCCATTTACAGTAATGCTAATTGTTTCAGTTTTATTATTAATCTCTAACTTGTCATTTAAACCTGTATATGTAATTGGAATATCGAAATTTTTTGTTGTATTTTTTTCAGTTTCATCTTTTTTATTTTCTTCTTTTAAAACTTCTATTTTTACATTTACATATCCATCTCCAGTTGCTAATTTAACTCCTTCTGGCAAAATTATTTTAACTTTTTTATCAGTTGTTTCTGTTATGCCAGACAAATCTATTGGCTCAGTTTTTAATGATTTTAATTGAGATATAACATTTGTATCTCCAACTACCTGTACCGCAGTTATATCTGGTGTTATCTTAGATATTTTATATCCATCTGGTAATTGTCCTGTAGTACTTGTCTCTATATCTATTGATTTACCATTATTAACAGAAACACTAATTTTACCAATAGTCTTACTTAATGTAACATCTTTTACTACTTCCCCATTTGAGTCTAATGCTTCAAGTGGAAATTGTTTTGTTATATTTCCACTTACATTTTTTAATTGCCCTACTAACGCAACTCTATCTATTTTATTAACAGAACTTTCAGGACCTGAAACTTGTACTTTTTCAGATGTAAAACTTTCATTTTTTTTATAAACATTATTTGAATAAGTTATATTTACATTTGATACTGTATCAAATTCCTTTTTAATTAATTTTTCTAATTTTACAGCAACTATAAGATTACTATCATTTTGTATATTTACTTGACTTGGAGAATTAACAACTTGAACAGGTATATTATTAATACCTGTTTTTAATGCATATTCTCCCATATCTGCAACTAACGAAAATTCCTCTTTAGTAACTGAATAAATATATTTAGAATCTCCTTCTATTTTAATATCTACAGTAAATTCTTGACCTGGTGATATAGCTAAATTAAACTGATTTAAAGATTGTGTATTAACAAGTCTAACAGGAACACCCTTTAATGTATAAGTTCTTATAGAACTTTGAACATTAGTTACATAAAGCCATAGACCAAATGATAGTAAAACACATACTAATTTTACTATTATTTTTTGTCTTTTATCCTTTTTATCCATGTTTTCACCCTCTCACCAGCTGATTTTACTTTTCTATTTTCATTATTTTTCATCATAGTTAACAATGTTGTTTTTAATTTTTCTTTATCATAGTTTCTTGTTAATCTTCCACTCATTGCAAGAGAAATTGTTCCAGTTTCTTCTGATACTATTATTACTAATGCATCTGAATTTTCTGAAAGGCCTATTCCAGCTCTATGTCTAGTACCTAGCTTCTTATTTATAGAATTATTACTTGTAAGAGGTAAAACACACCCTGAAGCATAAATTCTATCTTGCCTAATAATTGTTGCTCCATCATGAAGTGGTGTATTAACAACAAATATATTTTCTAAAAGTGCAGAACTTACAACAGCATCTACTATAGTTCCTGAGGCTAAAACCTCTCCAAGACCTGTTCCTTGTTCTATTGCAATTAATGCACCTGTTTTTGTTTCAGCTAAGTCTTGTACTGCCGTTACGATTTCATCTATTACTTTTTCTCTTTCTTGAACATCTCTAATATTATGTGTTTCATCAAATGCACTTCTTCCTAAATGTTCAAGAGCACGCCTTATTTCAGGCTGGAATATAATAACAACTGAAAGAACTCCTATAGTTAAAGTTTTATTTAATATAAAATATAACATATCTAATCTTAGAATATAGCTTATTGGAATTAATGCAACTATTAAAATTATTCCTTTTAATAACTGCTCAGCTCTAGTTTCCTTTATTAACATATATCCTTTGTAGAAAATATATGAAACAACTAATATATCAACTATAGACCAAATTGATATATGTCTTATTGAATTCATTGCTCCAATAAAAAAATCTTGCATCAGTTTCACCCCTTTTTTTCTTATGTCTTTTATAAATTATACACCAAATACACAAAGCTTAATATAACAAGTCTTTTACTTTTTTCTATTTTTAATAATAATTTAAAACCTTATCTAATATAATTTAAAGATTACTTTATTTAGATTATGAAAAGGAGGCACTTAAGTGGAAAATAATAAAAAATTAAATTTAGAAAAAATACTAAAATACATTAAAAACAAAAAAAAACTTATAATCATTTTTTTAATAATTATGTTAACTCCATTTTTACTGCTTATTATAACCAAAATAACTCCTTCTAGTAGAAGCATGACAAAACTTAATAAAATTTCAAAAGAAATTTCATCAATAAATGATACTTTCAAAGATTCTATAGAAGCAGAAAGTATAAACACAGACTCTGCAAAAAATTCACTTTCTTTAGCAATAGTTAATTTAAATAATATTAAAATACCTCTTGAAACAATGAATGTACCAGAGGATGTAAATCTAGCTAAAGAACAACTACTTAATACATTAAATTTAAACATATCATTATGCGAACAAAGTCTTTCTATATTCATGAATCCAGCAAACCCAAAATTAAATGATAAAATAACCCAGTATAAAACATCATTAGATGATTTTAAAGATAATAACTCAAAGTTATCAAACTTTAGAATAAAAAAAGTAATTTCAGAAGATTCTATTGAATTCTTTAATAAATCAATATCTTATTTTAATACTATGATTAAAATTAACATAATGAAAGATATTAACAAAGAAAAAATATCAGATTATATTTTAGGCGTAGATAAAATATCAAATAAATTTATTGAAATAAAAGAAGATTTAAAGCCAGCATTAGAAGACATAAAGAAGAATAATAGAAGTTTATATGTTTTAATAGAAGATTTAGAGAATAAAAATTTAATTTTTACGAATATTAAAAATGATTTATATTCATTAAGCATTCCCGAAGATGCTATTAAAATAAATGAATTATTAAAAGACACAATTAAATGTTATGAAAATTATTCCTACTCATTAAAGGATATATTATATAAAGATCTTAAAGCAAATAATGAATTACCATTATCACATTATGATGACTGTTTTTCTAATTATAATAAATTTATAAGTTCTTTAGATAACTTCAATAAAAACCTAGATTTATTTAAAAGAAATTAAGAATAAAATCTCTTTTTTCAGGTAATACTATTATTCGACTAGCTTGTAAAAGGAGGTTATTTATGAAAAAGTTTATAAGTCTTATATTATTTTCCTTAATGATGATATCTTCCATAGAAGCACACGCTTCTGTAATTAATTTATTTGATTATATATCATTACAAGATGAAAAATTAGACTTAATCGCAAGCAAGACTAATATTGATACTTCTAAAGATTTAAAAAATAAAACTACAAGCAATAATACAACTACTAATGATAGTAAAAAAATTTCAAACAATAATATAGAAGTCTTCAACCACAATGGTAATCAATTAATAATATCTAAAGCAGATATTGATTTAATGGCTAAGCTTGTTTATTGCGAAAGTCGTGGAGAACCATTTGAAGGGAAAGTAGCAGTAGCGTCTGTTGTATTAAATAGAGTTATGCACCCTCAATTTCCAAATACAATAAATGGCGTAATATTTCAAAAAAATGCTTTTTCATGTGTTGTAAATGGAAAATTAGAAGCTAATCCTACTAATGCGTGCTATGATGCAGTTTATGAAGCTATAAGAGGTAAAGATCCGACTAATGAAGCTTTATTCTTTTATAATCCTTCAATAGCTACTTGTTCTTGGATGAAGGAAACATCAAAAAAGGATACTAAAAGAATTGGTAATCATACATTTTTTAAAAAATAAAAAGAGGTTCCTAATTAGGAACCTCTTTTTATTTTAAGTTTATTACTGTAGCTTTAGGTCTAGACATAGCCTCAATTGAATATTGAACACCTTGTGTTCCCATACCTGATGATTTTACTCCTAAGAATGGAAAATGGTCTGGACCTCTTTCTGTTTTATTATTTACTTGAACTGTACCAACTTCTAATCTATTTGCAACATAAAAAGCTTTATTTATATCATTTGTAAATACAGATGATTGAAGACCATATTCTGATTCATTTGCAATTTTTATTGCTTCATCTGCACTTTTTACTCTAATTATAGGAAGAACAGGACCAAAAGGTTCTTCCCAAGCAATCCTCATATCAGTTGTAACATTATCAAATAATGTTGGCATTATAATATTTCCTTTTCTCTCTCCACCTAATAAAAGTTTAGCACCTTTATTTTTAGCATCTTCTATTAAACCTTCTACAAAATCACATGATTTTGAATTAATTAAAGGTCCTACAGTAAAATCTCCTTCTAAAGGATTACCAACTGTAACAGAATCTATTTTATGTAATATTTCTTCTACTAATTTATCTGCTATAGTATCTAATACCAATACTCTTTTAACTGCTGTACATCTTTGGCCTGAGTAAGAAAAAGCACCAGAAACTATATTCTTAGCAGCTAAAGTTAAATCTGCATCTTCTAATACTATTGCAGCATCTTTTCCACCAAGTTCCATTAAAAGTGGTTTCATTTCAGTAATTCTTGATATTCTTTTACCTACTTCACTACTTCCAGTAAAGTTTACAAAATCAATATCTTTATGTGTTACTACATAATCTCCTATTTCACTACCTTTACCTGTTATTGTATTTAATACTCCACTAGGTATTCCTGCTTCATTAAATGCTTTAGCAAGATAAAGTCCACAAATGCTTCCCTGAGTTGCAGGCTTAAATACAACGGTATTTCCTGCCATTAAAGCTGGTGCAATCTTTGATGCAGCTAAATTAACTGGATAATTAAATGGTGATATTGCAAGAACTACTCCTAAAGGTTCTCTAGTAACTATTGAGATTTTATCATTTTTAAATCCTGGGAATGAATCTCCTGGAATTGATTCACCTTTTATATTTTCAGCAGTATCAGCGGTAAACCTTATTAAGTCTGCAGTTCTTTTTATTTCTGACATACAACTTCTTCTATCTTTGCCTATTTCAATAACCATAACATCTGCCATTTCTTCTATTCTTTCTTCTAAAAGATCAGCAACATTATGAAGTAATTTTGATTTTTCATTTGTAGGTACATCTCTCCAGCTTAACTGAGTTTCCTTTGCTACATTTATTGCTTCATCAACAGCTTCCTTACTCATAGCTTCAACAAAACCTACTGTTTCTCCATTTATTGGAGACTTTATTTCTATTATATTATCATTATTTTTAATTTCCCATTTTCCTTTTAAAAGATTTGAATAAATCTTTTTGCCATCTATATTTTGAAAAAACATATTCCACCTCCATCAATAAAATATTTCTATTAATATTTATTATTAATTATAAATTATTTTTAATTAATTTTCTAGTTAATTCTTATTAATTAAGTAAGAATTAAAAGATTTTTAATAATTCTATATTATTATTTGACTTTATAAAGAAATTTATATGATATAATCTAAAATTTCATCTTCCAAATTTAAACAATTAAACTTAAATAAAATAAAAGGGCAAACATTATATGCTTACCCTCTTATTAATTAAACCAAATATTTTTTAGCTATATTATTAAATTTTTCAGTATTGTCACAGTACCATGATTCAAAGTTTAAATTAGCTTTTTCAAGTTCTAAGTATAAATCATATATGAAGTTTGGAATTTCTTCTTCTAACATATCTCCATAATATTCTCCTAATCTTGCACTTCCTACTTCAAAGCTACCATTAACATGTAACTCAAAGCAATTTTTTGGTGCATCATTAACTCTCTTTGTTTTTCCTGCAAATCCTATACTTCCTATTTCATGAACTCCACATGAATTTTGACAACCTGAAATATTAACTAAAGGAAGTAAATCTTTATCAATCTTTTCATTTGATAACTTATCTAATATGCTTTTTAATAAACCTTGACTATTTCTTAACCCCATTTGACATATTGGCACACCTATGCATGATACAGATTGCATTATTTTTAGCTCTCCACCTTTTCCTTTAGTAAGCTCTAATAATAATTCTGCTTCTTTTCCATTAAGATTTCTTATAAAAATTCCTTCTTTTAATGAAAGTCTAAAATCTACATAATCAATATCTTTTGTTGCATCTATTATAGATTTTAAATCTTGCATTTTTAATATTCCACCAATCGGATGAAAATACACACTATAAAGACCATCTTGCTTTTGTTCTATAAGTCTATTATCCTTAATTTCTGTTTTTATTCCTTTCTTAATTATTTCTGTTTCTTTTACATGTATTTTTAAATCTTGTGACTTAACTTCTTCTAAATGTTTCTTATAACACTTAATGAATTCTTCATTTCCCATTCTATCTGCAATATATCTTATACGAGCTTTATTTTTATTTTCATAATCTCCTTCAGCTATAAATAGATTTTTCATAGCTTCAAAATGATATAAAACATCTTCTGCTTTTATAAGCTCATCATATTCTATTGAAAGTCTTGGATTTCTTCCAAGTCCACCTGCTAAATAAACTTTAAATAACTTTTCACCATCTTTGTTTATTGCTAAAAATCCTAAATCTGTTGAAGTTACATGAGGTGCATCTTCAATATTTGTTGCCATAGCAACTTTTATTTTTCTTGGTAATTTATATGTATAAACTTTTTGCATTATATGCCTATTTAATTCTTCTGCATAAGGAGTAACATCAAATGCTTCATTTTTTTCTACTCCTGAAAGAGGTGATATAGCAACGTTTCTTGGGAAGTTTCCACCTGAACCTCTTGTATATATTCCATACTCTAAAGCTTCTTCCATTATGTCACATACATCATCTATCCCTAATCCATGTAATTGTATTGCTTGCCTTGTTGTTGGATGAACCCATTCTAAATTATATCTATTAGCCCATTCATATATTTTGCACAAGTCCTCTTTAGATATTCTTCCTGAAGGAGTTTTTAATCTTATCATAAACTCCTTTCCACCTCTATGTGCATATACACCTAATCCTCCAGATATTCCTTTAAACTGCGCTACATTAAGTTCTTTATTTAAAAACTTATGTCCATTTTCTCTAAATTGAATGATTTCTTCTCTTAATATCTCATTTAATCTATTCACTCTAATTCACCTCTAATAATTTTTTAATTATAACTTTATAATTAATTTTACTCCCTTTATTTGGACATGTAAAAAAGTTATTCTTTATTGTTATTATAAGTAATAACCTATAACCACATAATCCTACATTGTTTATTATAAATAACTTAATTATTTTTATTACATATTTACTTAGGTGAATAATATTAATTAGTTATCAACATATTAGTAAAATATATCCACATAAAACCTAATCAATTCACACTATAAAGTAAATATATGTGGACAAATTTACTCAAAAAAAGTGTAAGTACCTACTTCAGAAAATCAAATAACATATAAGCCGTATACTTACACTAAAAACCTTATAAATTTTACTTAAAAATTGAATCTTAATTTGAAAAATATGCTTTAAATAAAATTAATATTTCTAATAAGAATATTATCCAAAGCTAATTTAATTTATTTATTCTAATATCAATCCTCAACATTAATTTAATTATATTGATTTTACTTTTTTATATAGAAAGATTTTTCTATAGCTTCCTCAAATGTTCCACGTAAAATAGGCTCTCCACTATTAACCATTAACCTTCCCATAGCAATAACTTTATCTATTGATAAGTCATCCTTATTAACAATAACCAAATCTGCATCCTTAAACTTTTCTATTCTTCCTTTATTATTTAATTTAAGTGCATCAGCCACATTTGATGTTATAACTTTAATTGCATCTTCTATTTTTACATTACCCTTATTAATAATCTTTTTAACTTCATCATAAAGACTATCTACACTACAAATACCTAAACCTTCTAATTCTCCTGATTCATTAAAAACAGGCATACTTCCATTTCCATCTGAGGTAAATGTTATTTGATTTATTTTAACTTTATTATTTAATAAATATTCCAAAGCATCTGAAGCTATTAATTCTCCTTCTTCTAAATGCTTTGGGTCTGAGCTTGTTGTGATATCTATATATCCCCCTTTCTTTGTCCATTCAATTCCAGCATTTAATAGTTCTTTTGTCCTACTCATATGAGTTGGTATAACTTGAGTAGACGGAATTTCAGACTCTTCTAACATTCTAAATAAGAAATCCAACTTTCTTGCTCCTCCACCTAAATGAGCATTAACAACTCCTGCTTTTCCAGACAAAAGACCACCAACTCTCGCCTGTGCTACTAAATTTACAAACTCATCAAATCTTGGTTGAGAACTTCTATTATCAGATAATGCAATTTCTCCAACACCTATTACTTCATTAATAAGCATTAAATCACCTTTAATACTATCTGTCATTGTTTTTACTGGAACTTCATAAGAACCTGTATAACATGTTGCAGTAATACCTTCTTCATTAAGTGACTTAACCTTAGCTAGTAATTCTCTCATATTTCTACACACACCATCTGTTCCAATGCATCCATTAACCGTTGTTATTCCTGCTCTTGTTAAATTACTAAGTTGAATTTCTGGTGTTCTTGTTTTAAATCCTCCTTCACCACCGCCACCAATTAAATGTACATGTGCATCTATAAATCCTGGAAATAAGTACTTATTTTCTCCATCATAAACATCAATATTAATAAAATCTTTTGGAATTGAAATATTATTATATATTCCTTCTATTTTATCATTAACTATTACAACATCCTTTTTTCCTAAACTTTCTGGACTATAAATCTCTATATTTTTTATAATCTTAATCATATAAATATCACTCCTAATAAAATATATCTTTAGTTTTTCCCATTTATAACTTATTTAAAATACAAAAAGAGATAATCTAAGTTAGATTATCTCTTTAAATTTATTAAATATATTTTATTGTTTTGAGAATACCAATTCATTTGAGATAGCTATGTTATAAACATATGAATTAGCCACTTCATCTATAAATTTCTCTTTTAAACTATCATTTAAATTAATATTATTTAATTTATTATGATAATTCATAATAAATACTCTCATACTATCTCCATCTTCTAATGATTTATATTTATAATAATTTAAGCCTTCTTCTTCGATTTTATATGTTTCTTTTAACATAGCATATATAGTTCTTCCACCAAAAAGATCCGCTAAATATCTAGTATAAGCATGTGCAACTAAAAGTTCTGGATTTTCTCTTCCAAGTTCATTAATTCTTTCAATATAAGCCTTTGTTGATGCAAGAATATTCATTGATTTTAATTTTTCTCCTAATAAAAATCTCAAATCCTTATATATTTCTTCTGAACGATATACTTCTTTAATTGCAAATTCCTTAACAACTTCATTAGTTGAATACTTTTCTAAATTAAATTCTATAGTTTTATATATTTCATAAAGATTAAATAAGTATTCTGAATAACTTTCTCTTGTTACTTTACCATCAAGTAAATCCTTTAAAAATCCTGTTTTCTCAGCAACATCATGTAATACATCACTATTTTTTTTAATATCTTTCATAAAAGAATTCATAAAAAACAACCTCCTAACGTTTAACTAAAATAATTTATATTTAAATTCCGCCTTAATGTCTATCCCTAATATGGATAAATAATATTACTTTAATTTAAAATATTCAATCTCATTATTTTATTAAATTTTTTTAAAATTAACCTTTACAGATGTTTTTTATTGAATTATATATATATATCTTAATAATACTCAATAATGATTGTTAATTAATAACTTATTAACCTTATGTTAATCATAGTGATTATCTGTTTAAAAGTTAGAATATATTATAATTCCAAATATTGCTGAAAGTATTATAGATATTATTGGATGTACTTTCTTAGAAAATAGTAATATACCAATTATTATAGTTATAATAATTGATTTTATATCTACATAAGCATCTTTTGCTAAATCAAAAAAAGCTTGTATTATTAAAGCTATAAGTACAGGTCTCATTGCAAGTAATGCACCTTTTAAAACTTTTGATTTTTTAAACTTTTCCATTGCCTTTGATGCAATAGATACTAATATAAAAGACATTGTAACAACACCTAAAGTTGCTGCTAAGCTTCCTAAAATACCTGAAACCTTAAATCCAACAAAAGTAGCAGAATTTATTGCTATCGGACCTGGCGTCATTTGAGAGATTCCTATTATATCCATAAATTGATTTATATCTATCCATTTATAATTGTATATTATTTCTCTTTGAATAAAAGGTATCATAGCATAACCGCCGCCAAAACTTACAGCACCTATTTTTAAAAATACTAAATATAGTTTTAATATTAAGTTCAAGCTATTCAACCTTCTTTCTTAAAAATATAGCTCCATATATAGCGGAAGTTACTATTACTATTATTGGATTAATGTTAAATACTATTAATGCAATTAATGCTAATAATAATATAATTATGTTTCTTAAATTTCTATTTATACCTTTAGCTAAGCTAAACACTCCCGTTAAAACCAAAATTGGAACTGCAGAAGATATCCCCTTAAAAGCAAGATTAACATAGTAATTATGTCTAAACTGCATAAATAATGTTGCAATAAAAAGTATTATTAAAAAGGATGGTAATGCAACTCCAATAAGAGCAACAACAGCGCCAATAAAACCTGCTATATTATATCCGATAAAAATAGAGCAATTTACAGCCATTGCACCTGGAAAACTCTGAGATACAACTAAAATGTCCATAAATTCCTCTTTAGATACCCAACTCTGTTTTTTAACTACTTCTTCTTCAATTATAGGAATCATTGCATATCCTCCACCAAAAGTAAATGCTCCTATTTTGAAAAAAGTAATAAACATCTTAAAAACTTTATCCACAAAGTCACCTCCAATAACTATTAAATATACACATATTTTATCACAACTTATTATAATACTTTTAAATTATAATAAGCGTGAACAAAAGTTCACGCTTAAATACTGGGTAATTATCTTATTTAAATTGTGTTATTTATAGAAAAATATATTATTCTTGATCTAAAATAATCTTCTTAGCAGTTAATATTGATGATGCACTCATTGAGAATTCATCTAATCCATATTCTACTAATGTTGGTATAGCAGCTTCATCTCCTGCCATTTCTCCGCACATTCCAACCCATTTACCATGCTTGTGTGCTCCATCTATAGTCATCTTTATTAATCTAAGTACAGCTGGATGCATTGGGTTGTAAAGGTATGATACCTTTTCACTCATTCTATCTGCAGCTAATGTGTATTGAATTAAGTCGTTTGTTCCTATTGAGAAGAAATCAACTTCTTTAGCTAATTCATCAGCCATAACAGC
>NZ_JAUNLM010000044.1 GCF_030532265.1 Clostridium sp.
TTATAGAAGTTTCTACACTAGAAAATAACAATAAAATTCCTTGTCCATATTGCAATAAAAATATAATAGAGTAAATAAAAAGAGTTTTGATTACAAAGCTCTTTTTTTTATTTTTAATTTACATATTTTTTTATAAAATATGTAATATTTAAAGCTATATAAAAATATTAATTATAAAGAATGATTTACTTTTGTAGTATGAAAGGATGGGGAACGTTAATGCTTGATTGTGATTTAAATATCTTTCCTCCTAAAGTAGTTGTATTTTTAAAAGACTATGAAAAAGATAAGATTCAAGAGATTAGAGTTAAAATAAACAATCCAATAATAATTTATACAAATAAAGAAGAAGTAGTATCTAATATTAATATAAATAGAGAGGAATTTAATTTTATTATTAAACGTATATCAAATTATTCTATATATGCATATGAAGAAGAGTTAAGGCAAGGTTTTATAACATTAAAAGGCGGACATAGAGTTGGAATTGCTGGTGAGTGCGTAATGGAAAATAACAAAGTGAAAACTATAAAAAATATATCTTCAATAAATATTAGAATATCTAGAGAAATTATAGGATGCTCAAGAGAAATAATTAAATTTATAGTAGATAAAAATAAGGTAAAAAATACATTAATAATATCTCCACCAAAATGTGGAAAAACTACTATACTAAGGGATTTATCTAGGGTTATTTCAAATGGAAGCTTTGATACGAAAGGTAAAAAAGTAGTTGTTATAGATGAAAGGAGTGAAATAGGAGGATCTTATCTTGGTATTCCGCAAATGAATTTAGGTATAAGGACAGACATATTAGATAATTGTTTAAAAAAAGAGGGGATGATAATGGCAATAAGGTCATTATCACCAGAAGTTTTAATATGTGATGAAATAGGAACAGAAGATGATGTTAAGGCTTTAAATACAGCTTTTAATTCAGGGGTAAATATTATTATTACAGTTCATGGAAATAATCTATATGATATTAAATCAAGAAATATATTTAAGAATCTTTTCCAAAATGGAATTATAGAAAGGGTAATAGTTTTAAGCAATAAGCGTGGAGTAGGAACTATAGAAAATATATATTCTGTAAAGAAAGAGGGAGATATTATATGTTTAAATTAATTGTTTTATCTATAATATTTTTAATATTTTCTTATTCTGGATATATATATGGAGAAAAATTTAACAATAGATATAAAATTTTACAAGAAATACTTAAGGCTATAAATATTTTACAAAATGAAATTATGTACAATAGTACAGCTCTTCCAGAAGCATTGAATGTAGTTTCGGAAATATGCAGAGATCCATTAAGTTTATTGGTAAAGGATGTATCTAGATTAATTTATAAGGCAGAAGAAAATAGTATTTTTGATATGTTTAAGATATCATACGAAAAATATAAAGAAGATTTATGTTTGAAGAAGGAAGATATTAGAATTATATCAGATTTTTTAAAGTCTCTTGGAGAACTAGGGGTATATGGACAAGAAAAAATGTTTGAATTAGCAAAAGCTAATTTAAATATTAATATAAAGGATGCACAAATTATTGCAGAAAAAAATATAAAGCTATATAGATACTTAGGAGTATGTGTTGGTGCTATGATATTTATATTTTTTATTTAAATGGGGAGGGAGTTTATGTTAAACATTAGTATATTATTTAAAATTGGTGGAGCTGGAATATTGTTAATAATACTAGATAAAGTTTTGAAAAGTAGTGGTAAAGATGATATTGCTGTTATAACTAATATAGCAGGGGTAGTTATTATATTACTTATGATAGTTTCAATGATTGGGGATTTATTTCAGTCAGTTAAAACTATGTTTATTTTATAGGTGACAATATGATTATTTTGAAAGTAGTATCATTTGCTCTTGTTGCATTATTCATTATACTTTTATTTAAAAATAGTAGGTCTGACATAGCTGTTTTAATATCTATAATAGCAGGAGCTACAATGCTTATATTTATTTTAGGAGAGCTTCAGCAAATAATAAATTTTCTTAGGGAAATATCTTATAAAGCGGGAATAGACACTGTTTATTTAGGGATAATAATGAAAATACTTGCAATTGCTTATATAGCATCATTTGCATCTGAAGTATGTAAAGATGCAGGGGCGTCTACTATTGGATCTAAAGTTGAATTTGCTGGAAAGATAATGATTTTAACTATGTCAATACCGATACTTATGGCTGTTTTAGATTCTATTTTAAAAATAATTTAGGTGATATATATGAATTTAAAATATAAAAAAATTACTATTACATTATTTATTACTATATTATTTTCTACTATGTTTGTAGCTTTTATTAATTCAAGAGAAATAATAGTAAGTGCTAAAGAAAACTTAATTGATGAGTCTATGAATAAAGAAACAAAAGAAGAGTTAAATAATTTATATAACTATATAAATAATATGAAAACAGATGTTGAACTTATAAACGAATTAAATCCAGCTGAATATATAAAAAGTTATATAAGTGAAGGTCATGGAAACATAAGTTTTGATAAATTAATGAAAAGTGTAGTTAGCTTATTATTTAAAGAAGTTAGGACGGTGCTTAATTTAGTTGTTTCTGTGGTAGTAATAGCAATACTTTGTTCTTTAATTAAGAGTTTGCAAGATGCATTTAAAAATGAGAGTATATCACAAATTGCGTTTTTTGCCTGTTATTCAATATTAATTATGGTATTATCTAAAAGTTTTATAGTATCAATATCTGTGGCAACAGAAGCCATTAATGAAATTGCAAATTTTATGGCAGCTCTTTTGCCTGTATTAGTTACTATGATTGCTTTAGCTGGTGGATTTATGCAAGCCGCAACATTAGATCCTATAATTTTAGCATCTGTAACTTTAATTCCAAAAATATATGTAACAGTAATAATACCTTTAATTTTGATAAGTTTTGTTATGACTTTTGCAAATAATATTTCTAATGAACATAAAATAGACAATTTATGTAAATTATTTAAACAAGTTATTTTATGGTTACAAGGAATAATTATAACTGTATTTATTGCAATACTTACAATAAGAGGAATAACGGCAGATACTATGGATGCGGTTGCGGTAAAAACAGCAAAATTTGCAATAGATAATTTTATTCCTATTGTAGGAAAAACCTTTTCTGATGCAATAACTTCTGTTGCTGGATATTCATTAATAATAAAAAATGCAGTTACTGGAATAGGTCTTATAGTTATAGTATTAGTTTTAATATATCCAATAATTAAATTAATTTTAATGTCTTTTATATATAAATTATCAGCAGCTCTTGTAGAGCCTATAAGTGATAAAAGAATAACTAACTCTATCGCAGCTGTAGGAGATTATTTAATTCTTTTAATGTCTTGTGTAATTAGCGTTAGCTTTATGTTCTTTATTTTGCTTGGAATAATGGCAACAGCTAGTAAATTTATTGTAGGAGGGTAATTAGATAATTGGATTTAATAAAAAATTTTGTGATTATTTTAGTGACATTATTAATATTTATATCAGCAATTGAAATTATAGCTCCAGATAATAGTATGAAAAAATATGTGAAATTTGTATTAGGATTAATTTTAACTGCAGTTATATTAAGCCCTATTTTATCAATAGTATTAGATGGAGAAACTAAGCTTAAAGATTCAATAGATAAATTTCAGAAGCAATATAGTCAGAATGAAAAAAAGAATCAACATAATGAACAAAATGTTTTAAAAATTCAAGAAAAAAATTTTAAAGAAAATCTTTCGAAAAATTGTGAGTCTATGTTAAAAAAACAATTTAAAGATTTAGATTTTTCTTGTGATATAGATTGCGATATAGATATTAAAGATGAAAAATTTTTAATAAAGTTAGTTAATGTAACTATTAAAGATAAAAATATAAAAAAAATTAAGAAAGTAGAAAAAGTTGAAATAAACAAAGAAAATAAGAAAGAAGAAAAGAAAGAAAATAAAAATAGTGAGTTTAAGGAAGTTGTAGATTTTATATCCAAAGAGTTTCAAATTGATGAGAATAAAATTAATATATATAAAGTGGAGTAAAGGGGATTATTTATGAATAAAAAAAAGTTTAAGGAAATTTTAGATGAATTTTTAAGTAAAAAACATATAAATATTTTAATTGTCATAATAATAATTATAGTTTTCTTAACTACAGCTTTAAGTGTAATAAGTAAAAATGAAAATAATCAAGCTAAAGAAACTCTAAGCAGTGAATTAGAGAAAGAGATAAATAATGAAAGGACAAAAGAAAGTAAGGATGAATATGAGGCAAGTCAAAAAGAAGAGCTTACAAATATACTACAAAATATAAGTGGTGTAGGTTCAGTTAGTGTAATGATGACATTTGAAAGTGGTGAGGTGAAAATACCAGCTTATGATAAAGATACTCAAACTTCAGTAACAGAAGAAGAAGATAGCGAAGGTGGAAAGAGGGTAAATGAGCAAAAAAATGATGGTTCTAAAGTTGTAATGAGTACTAATGATGATGGAAATGAACCATTTGTAATTCAAACAAAAAAGCCTAAAGTAATAGGGGTAGTAGTAGCTGCAGAAGGAGCTGAAAATAGCAAAATTAAATATGAGATTCAAAAGATGGTTTCAACTCTTTATGATTTATCAGTAGATAAAGTTAATGTTCATCCGATGAAAAAGTAAAAGTTAATGTATATATTAAAAATACTTAGCATATAATTCAATAAGTAAAGGATGGGAGGTAATAAAAAATGAACAAAAAACAATTTGGGATTATTTTTACTCTACTTGGCTTAATAATATGTGTAGGACTTTTAGCAAGTAAACTAAATGAGGGTGGATTTAATGATCCAAGTGATTTAAGTCAAGTAATTGCAAATGAAGAAGAAAAAGAAAAAGAGCAAGAAACTTCAGCACAAAAAGACTTTTTCTATGATGCAAGAGGTGAAAAAGAACAAAAAGATGCAGAAACAATTCAAAATCTAAAAGCTATTGTAGAAGATAAAAATACAACAAAAGAGCAAAAAGCAAATGCTCAAAAAGAATTATTAGAAAAAACTAAACAAAATTCTATTGAAAATAGAGTGGAAATGAACATAAAAAATAAAGGAATAAAAGATGCTATATGTTATGTTGATGGTGATAAAGCAAAAGTATTTGTAAAAACTGAAGGCATAGATCAAAAAATGAGTTTAGAAATTCAAGAAATAGTACAAGATGTTGCTAATGTAAATGATATATCAATAGAAGTAAAAAAATAAATCCGTTGTAATGCCATATCATATTTGATATAATAATTCTAAGATAAATAGTTTTGATATATACAAAACATAGGAGGTCGAATTAGATGGAAAACTTCAATAATGATAGCATTGGAATTGTTAAGATTTCTGATGAAGTTGTTTCAGTTATTGCGGGAATTGCTGCAGAAGAGATTGATGGGGTTATGGAATTCCAACATGGCGTTACAAACAACATATCACAATTACTTAAAGGTAAAAAGTCATCTGGTAAAGCAGTTAAAGTTACGTTAGAAGAAGATAGAGCTAAGATAGAGATGGCAGTTACTGTAGAGTATGGTGTGAAGATTCTAGATGTTATAGGTTCAGTTCAAGAAAATGTTAAAAAGACTGTTGAAGCTATGACTGGTTTAGTTGTAAGTAGTGTAGATGTATATGTTCAAAACATCTATTTACCAAAGAATTCAGAAAAAGAATCAAAGGAGATTTAATCGCACCCTCTGATATTCAGAGGGTGTTTCCTTGTTTGAATATATAATGATTAATACTATTAGAATAAGTCTATAATTTAGAAGAAAAGCATTTTAGGAGGAAAAAATGAGCAGAAAATTATCAAGAGAAAAAGCAATGGAATTAATATTTAGTACTATGTTAACTAAGGAATCACATGGAGAAGCAATTGAAACATTTGTAGATAACTATGAAGGAAACATAAAAGAAATAGATTTAGAATACATAAAAGAAGTCCTAAAAGGTGTTGAAGAAAACAGAGAAGAAATAGATGAATTAATTAAAAGCAATCTTCAAAAATGGAAGATTGATAGAATATCAAAAGTAAATCTTTCAATCTTAAGACTTGCTATATATGAAATGAATTATGTAAGTGATGTTCCAGAAAAAGTTGCTATAAATGAAGCACTTGAAATAACAAAAAAATATTCAGATGAAAAATCAGTTTCATTTGTTAATGGAGTATTAGATAAAATATATAAAAATAAGTAGGTGTTTATATTGGGGAAAGTTATTAATTGCAAGGAAATATCAGGAAAATTAAAAGAGGATATAAAACAATTTATAAATGAAAGAAGAAATAAAGGTCTAATAGTACCAAAAATTTCATCTATTTTAGTTGGCAATGATGGCGGCTCAATATATTATTTGAATTCACAAGAGAAGATAGCAACTTCTCTTGGGGTTTTATTCGATAAAGTAATATTAGAAGAAAATATTACGGAAGATGAGTTAATAGACATAATAAATAAACTTAACTGTGATGAAAGTGTTCAAGGTATAATGATTCAGTTACCACTTCCAAAACATATAAATGAAGAAAAAGTTGTAAATACAATATTAAGCACAAAAGATATAGATTGTTTGACTTATGAAAATATTGGTAGATTATATTCAGGAAATCCTGAGTTTTTACCATGTACACCTAATGCTATAATGACTGTTCTTAAAGAAAGTAATATAGATTTATCAGGAAAAGAAGTTGTTGTTGTTGGAAGAAGTAATATAGTTGGTAAGCCAGCTTTACAACTTCTATTAAATGAAAATGCTACAGTAACAATATGTCATTCAAGAACAAGAGATTTAAAGAGTGTATGTAAAAGAGCAGATATATTAGTTGTAGCTATTGGAAAGCCAAAATTTATAACAGCTGATTACATAAAAGATGATGCTATAGTTCTTGATGTTGGAACTTCAAGTTTTAATGGTAAAATAACAGGAGATGTAGATTTAGAGGATGTTTTAGATAATGTTTCTATGATTACAAAAGTACCAGGAGGTATAGGATCAATTACTACAACTTTACTTATAAAAAATGTTTGTGAGGCAATTAAGAAAAATGAGAATTAAGGTTTTAAGTGTTTCAGAGGTTAATAACTACATTAAAAAGGTAATAGACAATGATTTTATATTAAGAAATCTCTCTGTAAAAGGAGAGATTTCTAATTTAAAATATCATTCTAGTGGACATATATATTTTTCACTTAAAGATGAAAAAGGTAAAATAAATTGTGTTATGTTTAGAAGTGATTCTTTAGGTCTGGATATAGAACTAAAAGATGGAATGGAAGTAATTGTTAGAGCTAGAGCATCTATTTATGAAGCAAATGGGAGCTTACAGCTTTATTGTACTGAAATTACTCAAACAGGACTTGGGGATCTTTATATAAAGTTTGAGAAATTAAAAGAAAAGCTGTTAAGAGAAGGTCTTTTTGATGATAAAAAGAAAAAGACTTTACCTAAAAATATTAAAAGAATAGGAGTTGTAACTGCTTTAACAGGTGCAGCTATACACGATATATTAAATGTAACCAAAAGAAGAAATTCTTCAGTTGATATAGTTTTATACCCTGCAAAAGTTCAAGGTGAAGGTGCATATAAAACCGTAATAAAAGGTATAGAATATTTTAATAAAAATAAATCTGTTGATGTTATAATTATCGGAAGAGGTGGAGGATCAATTGAGGAACTTTGGAATTTTAATGAAGAGGAATTGGCATATTCTATATTTAAGTCTAAAATACCTATAATATCAGCTGTTGGTCATGAAGTTGATTATACAATATCAGATTTTGTTGCTGATATTAGAGCAGCTACTCCATCTCAAGGTGCAGAACTTGCAGTAATTAACCAAATAGAGTTAAAAAATGAAATTATAGGATTAAAAACTTTACTAAATAAAAATATTGATAGTATAATAAAGCTAGAAAAAAATAAATTAAATTCAATGGATAAGATATTAAGATTAAATTCACCAATTATTAAAATAAATAATAATTATATGGAGTTAGATTCTATAAGTGATAAGCTAAATACAATAATTAAAACAAAACTTTCAGGAGAAAAAGGGAATCTTAAAGAAATAGCTTCACTTTTAGTTGCAAATAATCCTCTTAATATTTTAAATAAAGGATATACTATTATAAAAAATAATGAAAATAAAATACTAAAAAGTAAAAATGATATAAAAAATAATGAAATAGTTGAAATAGTATTTAAAGATGGAACTTTAAAAGGTAAATTTAGTATTGAATAAAGGAGAAATAATATGGCTAAAAAAGTTAGTTATGAAGATATGCTTTCTAATTTAAAAGATATACTATCAAGGCTTGAAGAAAATGATTTAACTTTAGATGAATCTATAAAAGAATATGAAAAAGGTATAAAACTTGTTAATAAACTTTATAAGACATTAAATGATTATGAAGGAAAGATATCTGTAGTTATAGATGATAAAGAAACGGGGTTTGAAGATATAAATGAATATTAATGACTTAAAGTATGAAATAGATGCTTATTTACGTGATTATTTTAAAAATAAAGGCAGTTATAATAAATTAATTTATGATGCTCAAAGTTATAGTTTGAATATAGGTGGAAAAAGGATAAGGCCAATATTGACACTTCTTACTTATGGACTTTATAAAACAGATGTAAAAAAGGCTATGAAAATGGCATGTGCAATAGAAATGATACATACATATTCATTAATACATGATGATTTACCTTGTATGGATGATGATGATTTAAGAAGAGGTAAACCAACGAATCATAAAATTTATGGAGAAAATATAGCTGTTTTAGCAGGAGATGCATTATTAAATGAAGCAATGATAATACTTATGCAAAGTGCCTTAGAAAATGGAGAAGACGGATTAAAGGCAGCTATTGAAATATCAAAATCTTCAGGATCTGATGGAATGATTGGAGGTCAAGTAGTTGATATTTTAAGTGAAGGTAAAAAAATATCTTTAGAAGAATTAGAATATATGCATTCAAAAAAGACTGGAGAGCTTATAAGATGTTCAGTGATTTCAGGAGCATTATTAGCTAAAGCACCAGAAGAAGATTTATATAAATTAAATGAATTTGCAAAAAAATTAGGTCTTGTTTTCCAAGTTAAGGATGATTTATTGGATGTAATTGGTTGTGAAGAAAAATTAGGTAAAAAAATACATGCGGATGAAAACAAAGAAAAAACAAATTTTGTTACAGTATATGGAGTAGAAAAGTGCGAGGAAATTTGTAGATTACTTACAGAAGAATGTATTGAATTATTAAATGGATTGTCTGTTGAAGCTAATAATTTAATAGAAATTACAAATAACCTTTTAAATAGGGAATTTTAAAAAGAAGGTTGGGATGATATGAAGGATATTTTAAATAAAATAAAATCTCCTAATGATATAAAAAATTTAACAACTGAAGAACTTAATGAGTTATCAGATGAAATAAGAAAATTTTTAATAGAATCTGTTTCACAGACTGGGGGACATTTAGCTTCAAATTTAGGTGTAGTTGAACTTACATTAAGCCTATTTAAAGAATTTGATTTTAATAATGACAAGATTGTATGGGATGTTGGACATCAAACATATGTACATAAGATATTAACAGGAAGAAAAGAAGGATTTATAAATCTTAGAAAACACAATGGGATGAGTGGATTCCCAAAAAGAAATGAAAGTAAATACGATTTTTTTGATACTGGTCATAGTAGTACATCAATATCCTCAGCTTTAGGATTTGCAAGAGCACGTGATTTAAAGAGAGAAAAAAACAATGTAGTTGCTGTTATAGGTGACGGAGCTTTAACCGGTGGAATGGCTTTAGAAGCATTAAATGATTTAGGTTTTAGAAAAACAAAAATGATTATAATATTAAATGATAATCAAATGTCTATATCAAAAAATGTAGGAGGATTATCATCATATTTAAATAAAATGAGAATGAAACCTAATTATAATAAATTTAAAGAGGAAGTTAATAATAAATTAAATGTTAGTTCAACAGGAAAAAGAATTGCAAAAAAATTAAGTAAAATAAAAGATAGTATAAAGCAACTTGTCGTTCCATCAATGTTGTTTGAAGATATGGGACTTAAATATTTAGGTCCTATAGACGGACACGACATTAATGAAGTAACAAAAGTTTTAAACTATGCAAAGACAATAGATGGACCTGTAATTATACATGTTGTAACACAAAAAGGAAAAGGATATGAACTTGCAGAAAAAAATCCTAATAAGTATCATGGAGTTTCTCCATTTAATTTAGAAAATGGTGAACCGGTAAATACTGCTAGGTCTAGTTATTCTAAAGCTTTTGGTGAAGCTTTAGTAAAAATTGCAGAAGAGGATAAAGATGTAGTTGCTGTAACTGCAGCTATGCCAGATGGTACTGGATTAAATGGGTTTAAAGACAAATTCAAGGATAGGTTCTTTGATGTTGGAATAGCAGAACAGCATGCGGTTACTCTTTCAGCAGGAATGGCTTGTGCGGGATTAAAGCCTATATTTGCAGTGTATTCAACATTTCTTCAAAGAGGATTTGATCAAGTTCTTCATGATGTTTGCATACAAAACCTTCCAGTTGTTTTTGCAATAGATAGAGCTGGGTTGGTTGGAGAAGATGGAGAGACACATCAAGGAATATTTGATATATCTTACCTTTCAATAATACCTAATATGACTATAATGGCTCCAAAATGCTTATCAGAAATTGATATTATGCTAAGATGGGCATTAAAAAAGGGGACTCCTGTAGCAATAAGATATCCTAGAGGTGGAGATACAATAGATAATATAGATGGGTTAAAAAATATAGAATTTTCAAAATGGGAAGTTTTAGATGAAGGAAAAGATGATAAAATAGCCATAATAGCATGTGGTAAGATGACTCAACATTCTATTTTAACAAAAAATTTATTAAATAAAGAAGGCATATATCCAAAGTTAATTAATGCCACATTTATAAAGCCTTTAGATGAAGGTATTTTGCAAGAATTAGTTAATGATGGATATGATATAATAACAGTTGAAGACAATATAATAAAGGGTGGAATTGGATCTAGTATACTACAATCTATCAATAGATATGGTTTTAAAGGAAACTTTAAATCTATAGGTTATGATGATAAGTTTATAGAACAGGGAGACGTAAATGTTCTTTATAGCGATGAATATATGGACCCAAAAGGAATAAAAGAAGAAGTTTTAAAACTATTAAACAAAAGGAGATAAAAATGGCAGAAAAAAAAGAAAGGCTTGATATATTATTAGTAGAAAAAGGAATAATAACATCAAGAGAGAGAGCAAAGACTAATATAATGGCTGGAAAAGTATTTGTTGATGGTATACGTATTGATAAAGCAGGTGCAAAAGTAAGTGTAGATGCTAATATTGAATTTAAAGGTGATACAATACCATATGTTAGTAGAGGTGGACTTAAATTAGAAAAGGCAATGAAAGAATTTCCTATAACATTAGTGAATAAAGTATGCATGGATATAGGAGCATCAACAGGTGGATTTACAGATTGTATGTTACAAAATGGAGCTAAAAAAGTTTTCTCAGTAGATGTTGGATATGGACAGTTTGCTTGGAAGCTTAGAACTGATGAAAGAGTCGTTTGTATGGAAAGAACAAATATAAGATATGTAACTCCAGAGGATATAGGAGAAAAATTAGACTTTGCATCAATAGACGTATCTTTTATATCACTTAAAACAATTATGCCAGCAACTTTAAATTTATTAAAAGATAATGGTGAAGTAGTAGCTTTAATAAAACCTCAATTTGAAGCGGGTAGAGAAAAGGTTGGAAAAAAGGGAGTTGTAAGAGAAGCTAGTGTTCATAAAGAGGTAGTTGAGTCAATAGTAAATTATTTATTAGAAAATAATCTTAATGTATTGGGTGTTAGTTATTCTCCAATAAAAGGTCCAGAAGGAAATATAGAGTATTTAGTTTACTTTACTAAAGATAAGGACAAAAATAGTGTTTTTAATTTAGAAGATATAGATAAAGTTATTAAAGCTTCACATTCAGAAATATAAGGATTGAATGTTTATGAAATACATAGGTATTGCAATAAATCCATCTAAGGATCCAGATGGTAGTATTCTTGATTTAGTTAAAAGAAAAATAAAAGATGAATTTAAAAATATAAGATTTAAGGTATTAAATACTTACGAGTTAAAATATGAAGATATATCTAAAGATATGGATTTAATTGTTGTGTTAGGCGGAGATGGAACTTTACTTGGAGTTTCAAGAATTATTTCTAATAAAATAGATATTCCTTTATTAGGTGTTAATATAGGAAATTTAGGTTTTTTAAGTAGCATACATATATCAGAATTAGATGAAGCAGTAAAAAAATTAAAAAATGGTTTATATAAAATAGAAAATAGAATGCTTCTTAGTTGTTCTATAGATGATATAATTAATGATGATCAAGTGGCTTTAAATGATGTAGTTATAGCTAGAGGAACATTATCTAGAATGACAAATTTTGAGATATATGTAGATGATAGATATTATACATCTTTTAAAGGTGATGGATTAATAATAGCTACTCCTACAGGTTCTACTGCATATTCATTTTCAGCTGGGGGACCGTTTATATATCCAGATTTAGATGTTATGTTATTAACACCAATATGTCCACATACAAAAAGCATGCAAACTATGGTGTTAAGAGGAGAAAGTACAATAAAAATAAAAACTTTTCATCATGATGAAGAAGTTTATTTAACTATTGATGGACAAAAAGTATATAAGGTAAATGAAAATTCTATAATAAAGGTTAGTAAAACTTATAAAGAAGCTAAGCTTATACAGTTTGATAATTATGATTATTTCAAAGTTTTAAGAACAAAAATTTTAAATAAATAATAGAATGAGATGGTGAGGTACAGTGAAATCAAAAAGACATGAAAGAATATTAGAGATAATAAAAGAAAAGGATATAGAAACACAAGAAGAGCTTGCAGAAGAACTAAAAAAATCAGGTTTTGACGTTACTCAAGCTACAGTTTCAAGAGATATAAAAAATTTAAAGCTATTGAAAATGCAATCTGCTTTTGGAAAGTATAAGTATGTAGTTCCAACTAAAGATACTACAAATATAACAGATAAACTTGCAAATATTTTAAAAAATGCAGTAGTAAGTGTTGAAAATATAGATAAGATGGTAGTGGTAAAAACTTTTACAGGTGGTGCTTCAGCAGCAGCAGAAGCTATAGATAGTCTTGATTTTGATGATATAGCTGGAACTGTAGCTGGAGATAATACTATATTTATATTGGTTAGAAGTATTAGTGGAGCAGAAAATCTTGTAGAAAAAATAAATAGTAGAATTAATGATTAAATATAGGTGATATAAATGCTGATACAGTTAAATATTAAAAATTTTGCTCTTATTGAAAATATTTCTTTAGATTTAGGAAGTGGATTTAATATATTATCAGGAGAAACTGGTGCAGGTAAATCAATATTAATTGATGCTATAGACTATGTATTAGGTGGTAAGTTTTCTAAAGATTTAATTAGAACTGGTGAAGAAAGAACAAGAGTTGAGGCTATATTTAGTATAGATTCAAATGATTTAAGAGGAGTTTTAAATGAATTAGAAATTGAATCAGATGATGTATTAATAATATCTAGAGAAACATTAATAAGTGGAAAAACCATAATAAAGGTCAACGGGAAAAGTTTTATTGTATCTCAATTAAGGAAGATACGTGAAAAGTTATTAGATATTCATGGACAGCATCAAAGTCAAAATCTTCTACAAAAAAGTAGTCATGTGAATTATTTAGATAATTATATAGGTAGTGAAGTTGAAGTTGAAATAAAGAAATTTTTAGATTTAAGAAATAAACTTTTAAATATAAGAGAAAAAATTAAGTCTATAAGTGGAAATAATGATAAAGAAAAACTTGCTGATTATATTAAATTTCAAATTGAAGATATAGACAAAGCAAATCTTAAGATTGGTGAAGAAGAAGATTTAAAAGATCAGTATAATATTTTATCAAATGCAGAAAAAATAACAAAATCAGTTAGTGTTAGTTATAATTTGTTAAATGGTGTTGAATCAGCCGGTATAATAGAAAATATATCTAAAGTTTTAACTGAATTAGGTTATGTTGAAGAGCATCTTTCTAAAATAAAAGAAAAGCGTGAAATAATAGAAGAAGCTTTTTATAACATAGAAGAAACTTCTAGAGAATTAAGAGATATTTTAGAAGAAATATATTATGATGAAGAAGAATTATCTAAAATAAATGAAAGACTATTTTTAATAAATAGTTACAAGAAAAAATATGGTGGTTCTATTGAAGCTGTGTTAGATACTTATAATAATTTAAAGCAACAATATGAAGAGTTAATTAATGCAGAAGAAATAATAAAAGAATTGAAAGAAGAAGAAAAAATAATATATAATGATATGAAAGTATTAGGTGAAAAAATATCAAATATAAGAAAGAAATATAGTGGAGAACTTAGAGAAAAGATTTTAACGGAACTTTCTTATGTTGGATTGGATAAATCTAATATGAATATCTTAATAGAAACTAAAGAAAATTTTGATGAAAAAGGATTTGATGATGTTACATTTATGATTTCAACTAATCCTGGTGAACCTATGAAATCATTAGAAAAAGTTTTATCTGGTGGGGAATTGTCAAGAATAATGCTAGCTTTAAAATGTGTTTTTGCAGATAAAGATGATATACCTACTTTAATTTTTGATGAGATAGATACTGGTATAAGTGGTCAAGTAGGACAAAGAGTTGGAGAAAAAATGTATCAAGTATCAAAAAATCATCAAGTATTATGTATAACTCACTTACCACAAATAGCTATTCTTTCAGATCATCATTATTTTGTTTCAAAGGAAATTAGAAATGAAAAAACTTTTACAAATATAAGATTATTATCAAATGAAGAAAAAATATATCAAGTAGCTACAATGTTAGGCGGAGATAGTGTAACTAATGCAACACTGGAAAATGTAAGAGAAATGTTTAATAATTCTATTATAAAAAAAAGTGAATTAAAATCTATATAAATACATATATAGAGTGATAATTGGAAAAAATAAAATCACGGTAATTACGTGGTTTTATTTTTTTATTTTTTAAAATTTTGTCTATTATAGAAATGTTAATATAGAATACATAGCATGTCCTAAGGGTAACTTAAATATAAAGACAAAGGAGGAGAGATAATATGAAAAAAGTTATAAAATCAATAAGTTTAATGTTTAGTTTAATGCTTATTTTAATATCAACAACAATATTTACTCTTAAAGATATGCCAGATAAGATATATACAAATAATGCTATAGAAACTACTTCTATGTTTGATTCTATGAATCCATTAAATTATGTAACTTATGGTGAAGATTCTGTTGATATAAGTTTTATGGGTTTAATTCCTCTTAAGTCAGTTTCAGTTGAAAATGTTAAAGATTTAAAGTTGTATCCTGGTGGTACTAGTGTTGGTGTTAGACTTTCTTCAGATGGAGTTTTAGTAGTTGGATTTTCAGATGTTATTGTAAATAGTAATAGAAGTGAAAGTCCAGGAAAAAAATCAGAAATAGAAATTGGAGATTTAATAACAAAGATAAATGGTAAAAATATATGTACTACTAAAGAATTAAATAATTTTATAAAAACTTCAAAAAATGAAGAAGTTAAATTAACTATAAACAGAAATGGAAGTATAATAACAAAAAATGTGAAACTATTAAAAGAGAATAACGAGTTTAAATTAGGACTATGGGTAAGAGATTCAACAGCTGGAGTTGGTACTTTAACATTTTATCATGAAGAAAGTAAAAAATTTGGAGCCTTAGGACATCCAATTACCGATGGAGATACTAATACTAGATTTTCTGTTAAGTCAGGGGATTTATTAGATGCATCTATAATAAGTTTAAGAAAAGGGGAGAAAGGTTCTCCTGGGGAATTGAAGGGCATATTTACTAATGAAGAAACTCCTATTGGAAAAATAGAAAAAAATACTGAGTGTGGAATATTTGGTTTAGAAAATAAAAAGAATATAAATAATAATTTAAATGAAAAGTTACCAGTAGGATTTAGAAATGAAATAAATTTAGGTAAAGCTAAAATTATAACAACTATAGATGAAACTGGACCTAAAGAATATGATATAGAAATTATAAAAAAATTAAATCAGGAAAGTCCTAGTCCTAAAAGTATGATTATAAAAGTTACTGATGAAGAACTTTTACAAAAAACTGGTGGTATAGTTCAAGGAATGAGTGGAAGTCCAATTATACAAAATGGGAAAATAATAGGAGCTGTTACTCATGTATTAATAAATAAACCAGATGTAGGGTATGGAATATATATAGATTGGATGTTAAAAGATGCTGGAATAATAAAATAAGTAAAAAAGACAGGCAAGAAATTTTATCTTGCCTGTTTTTGCAAAATAAAGCTTCTTTAATACAGTAAGTGGTATTTTTTTACAATAAATATAGACAAAGAACGATTGATAGTGTATAATTTACAAATAGTGGAATAAAAGTATAAGCTAACTTTATTAAAATAAAAACTAGCTATATAAAAGGAATTTTTAAAGAAATGTCGAATAAATTACTTGTAAGAATTAATATTTAAGTATATTCTGATATATAGTGATTGTTTTTGTGGGTATATATAGAATAAAAAATGGATAAAGGGGAGAAATACATGGAAAATTCAAAAATATCTATACTTATAGCTGATGATAATAAGGAATTTTGCAGTATATTAAATGATTACTTATTAAATCAAAAAGATATTGTCGTAACAGGTATAGCAAAGGATGGAAGGGAAGCATTAACATTAATAGAGGAAAGAAAGCCTGATTTAGTAATTTTGGATATTATCATGCCACACTTAGATGGATTAGGGGTTTTAGAGAAGTTAAATAATATGAAGTTAGAAAAAATGCCACGAGTTATTATTTTATCAGCAGTAGGACAAGATAAAATAACACAACAAGCTATTACATTAGGAGCAGATTATTATGTAGTTAAGCCGTTTGATATGGATATATTTACTAAAAGGATTAGAGAAATGTTTAGTTCAAATACAAATAAAAATTTATCTAATACTTCAAGATATCAAAGTCATGATAGTTCAGTTCATTCATCAATTTCATCAAATGAACCAGTAGATTTAGAAACAGAAATAACAAGTATAATACATGAAATAGGAGTTCCTGCACATATAAAGGGGTATATGTATTTAAGAGAAGCTATAACTATGGTTGTTAATGATATGGAATTATTATCAGCTGTAACTAAAGAATTATATCCTTCAATAGCTAAAAAATATAATACAACTGCATCAAGGGTTGAAAGAGCAATAAGACATGCTATAGAAGTTGCATGGGGCAGAGGTCAAATAGATGCCATAAATAAGCTTTTTGGTTATACAATTCATAATGATAAAGGTAAGCCTACTAATAGTGAATTTATAGCAATTATTGCAGATAAATTAAGACTTAAAAATAAAGTGAGTTAAATAGCTTGGTTGAGCCAAAGTTGATTTTATTTATACCAATAAATAATTGAAAACATTCTAAATTTATTATATAAATGTAACTAAATAATATTAAAAATATAGAAAAATACCTTCTATTTATTGAGTTTATAAACTTGATAGATAGGAGGTATTTTTTATGCCAAGAATTAAAAGAAAAAAAGATTATATTACATATATTCAAGATTTTATAGATAGCTGTACATTAAAAGGATTAGCACCTAAAACCATAAAATCTTATTATCAATCATTAACTTTATTTTGTAAATACCTTGAAGAGGAAAAAGGAATTATGAGTATAGAGGAAGTAAATAAAGATGTCATTGAGGAATATTTACAGTTCATTAAAGAGAGAGGTAAATATAGTTATGTGGCTGATGAGAAAAGTCTTAATAAAACTTATCAAA
>NZ_JAUNLM010000121.1 GCF_030532265.1 Clostridium sp.
CTAATATATAAAATGTCATAAATACCATTATAAGTTTAACTCACTATAACATATTGAAAGAAAAAGAATTTAACTTTTAACCTTTTTTACAAAATAAAAGACTAGGAAAAATCCTAGCCTTTTATTTACTATTAATTATATTTTTCGTATTATAGTATAAAATTTATTTATATATTATATATTCCAGCTCTCTAGTTTCATCAAGCATATTAAAAAAATTTCTTATCATCGAAAAAATCTATTATTGGATATTTGCTTGTCTCTGTATCTATAGCTAGTTTAAAAGCTACATCACCACTAACTAATTTAGTAGCAATTATATTACTTAACTTATAGCTATCATTGCAGGTAATCGATCGTGTATTTTTCTTATACTTAAATCTTTACTCGAAACATCACTTCAAAGCCTAGATTTATTTACTGGATTACTAATTATATTCTTTAAAAATTGGTCCAGCTCTATGGTTCTCTTCTATACTAAATATTGTTTCTAATTACATTAGCTTCATAAATATAAGCTTCTTTTATAGTAATAGGATTAGTTAATGTTAGTTGAACATTTAAATATTTAATTGCTGCTTTAGTTAACATACTATACTACCCACCTATTTCTATTCCTCATTAAAAAGAAAAAACTAATAAAATAATTAGTTTTTTCTTTGACTTAGTTCATATACATTTTCAATCATATTTTTATATAAAGGTGTAAAACTATCATAATTATCAAAATAAATACTTTTCACAACATTTTCCCAAACTAAAGCATCAATTTCTATTAAATTATTATTTTTATCTATCAAATTTTCTTTCAATAGATACGGTAATACATTCTTATTAGTTTTAATATCTTCTATAAGTCCAAAAATTAAATTTTTAACTCCTCTGTCCTTTAATTCTCCTATTACAAGAAACAAATATTTATCGATATCTTCAGTATCAGCTTTAGGTAACTCATTAAAAATAAACTTTAAGTCTTTAAAATCTTTATTTTTTAAGAATTTCTTTTCTTTTATCATTTTTTCTATTAACATATTTAGAATGTAAAATTTTATTTTAAAATATACAGCTATTGACGGTCCCCTTACTTCCCTATTATAGCTATCAATAATTTGTTTTTTTGTTAACCTATACAACAATAAGCTTACTATTAATGATGTTAAAATACCTACTAATGTAAATACAGATTCAAAAACAGTTGAATAGTTTGGCATTAAGTCAGATATAGCAGTATATTTATTATTAAGAAATTGAAAACCCATTGGCAATAATAGTGATAATGATATAATTAAATATATAATACTTAATATAGATATTAAAATTAAAAATGCTAGTATTAAACCTTTGAAAAATTTTATTTTTTTCAATATGTCTACCTCCAATCATATATAATTTTACAATAATATATAATATAAAGAGCTTATTATTATATCATTTTCTCTAAAAGTATCCATATATACTAATGTAATTAATCGTACTATCTTTTATATCTTCTAGCTATATCATCATAATAATCATTAAATCTTATAAAAAGTTCAAATTATTTAATATTTACCAAAATTCTATAATTATTAATGTTTAAATTCTATTTTTCTAATAATTTTTCTATATTTTTATTTAATCTACTTAGTTGTCTTATTATCATCCAATTTTGTTCCGTTAATGCACTTAAATATGTTACTTTCGCTTGTTCTTCTGCTTTTGCAAAACTTAAAGCCATACCTGTTTTAAAGAATGAGTTACCTGCTAAGTCAGTAGCTATTCTTTGAAGTACAATTAAGTCTTTTTCGTCAAGATCTTCTAACTGATACCTATCCATAAACTGTTTTATTTTTTTTGCTTGCTTGTCTTCCTTACTTTCCTTATTAAATAATCCCATATAAATCACCTCTTTTTTTATTATAAGTCATTTTTTTACATAATACAAAAAAATCCATTCTTTATACTATATTTTTTAATAGACTTACTAATAGAACTTCCATCTCTTCGCTATTATTCTTTATTAAATTCCCAGTAAGAATTTTTAGATATGAGTCTTACTACCCAAAATAATTTGTTATTAGCTTAACTATAAACTTAGCCAAAATATATTTTTTTAACAGAATTATAAATAAGTTAGATGGATTTAAACTCTGAAAATATAGGTTATGAAAATCTATTCCTCTAATAATTAAGCAATATATTCAGACTTTAAAATATTTAATAAATAATAG
>NZ_JAUNLM010000122.1 GCF_030532265.1 Clostridium sp.
TTGCAAAGGCTAGAATAATTGATGAACCAATGAATTTAAGAGATAAACCAAGTCAGAAACATTCAAATGTATTAAAGACTATGCCAATAGGTGCTGATGTTGTAGTTTTAGACAGAGTGAAAGGAGATATACCTTATTATAAGGTTAAATATGTAAATGATGGTAAAGTATATGAAGGGTATGTGAGTGTATATTTTGCTGGAGCTACAGTTGTCGAGTTATACCAAGATAATTCTACTAATGAATTTTTAGGTGTTTTATCAGAAAAATATGAATCAAACGGTAATCCAGGAGCTATTTCAGATACTCCAGGAGATTTTGGCGGAAAGTCATATGGAGCATGGCAATTATCTGCTAAGACTGGTTCACTAGACTCATTTGTAAACTGGTTAAAGGATAAAAATTATGAATTTTATAAACAACTTACAGATGCTAGAAATCTAGATGCTAATACAAATTGTGGTCCTAATTTTGATTCAGCTTGGAGAAATATAGCTAATAATCACTATAATACATTTTATTATTTACAGCAGCAATATACTAAAGAAGCATTTTATGATGCTCTGCTTATGAAGTTAGTTAAAACAGGAGATTATTCTAAAATTCTATCAAGCTTTGCAGCTAGAAATGTTATATGGTCAACAGTTGTTCAACATGGAGTAGCTGGAGCATATAATATAATAGCGAATAAAGTAAATGAAACTAATGACGTAGAAGCATTTATAAAAGGAGTTTATGCTGAAAGAGGTCGTAGAAGATCAGATGGTGAGCTAGTACATTTTTATAGTAGTTCTAAAGCCGTTCAAGAATCTGTAGCTAGAAGATTTATAAGAGAAGAAAAAGAAGCGTTAAAAATGTATAGATTTGCAAATGAATAATTCAATTGGAGAAAAATTATGAAACATAATAAAAAAAAGATTTTTATAATATTTCTTTGCTTTAGTTTAATTTTAATTAGTTCATATTTTATTATTAATAGAATTAAGCTTAATAACGTTAAAAATAGTAAAACTGAACAATTTAATAGTAAAGATGAATTTAAAAAAGAAGTTGAAAATAAAGCTAAAGATGATTCGGAAACTAAAAAATATTTAGAAAATGAACAAAAAAACAATCTAGATGAAAATAAAGAATCAGGAGAAAGCATTTCAGATAAAAATAAAGAAGATATTAATAAAGAGAATAATAATGAATTTTCAGCTCAAAAAGCATTGGAATTTGTACAGAATAAGTATGGTAAAGATGATGATATTATATATGATATTAGTGACAGTCCACAAGACTTAAATGGAAAAGAAGGATATATTGTACAAGTTAAATCTAAGAGTATGATAGAACAAGGAGGAACAGGAGTATTATTTTCGTTATTAGTAGATAAAAATGGTGAAATAACTGAGATAGGTTAATACAAATTTTAATAGAAGTTATAAATAGTAGATGCCGTTATGGTTATCTACTATTTTATTATGTTTGTAATTCTATTAAGCATGATGAATATTAAATAATTTTATTAAAATTTTTTGTTCAAATATTAAAAGCTGTAGAAATTTTGTATAAAACAAAATTCTACAGCTTTTAATTTATTATATTATATATAAAATTTGAGTTATTTTAACTTTTTATATCTTCAAAAATATAATCATGTATTTGTTTTACAGTTATATTATTATCGAAAGTTAGATAATAAACCCCATTTATCATTTCTCCTTTTGAGTAATTATCTTTTGGAAATCTTTCTTGCTCTAATCCAGAACCACCCATAGATGAAACTGTTTTTGCAAGCCCTAATATTTCGCTAGAAGATAAGCTAGTAGTTATCATAGGCATAAGATCATTTAAAATTGATGGATATTTAGTTGGTGAAACTTTATTAAATTTTTCAAATAGTTTTGTTAGAACTATTCTTTGTCTTTCAGTTCTCTCACCATCTCCACCAGCTGTATATCTTATTCTACAGTATGCTAAAGCTTGAGTTCCATTAACATGTTGAGTACCAGCTGATGTTATACTATTTACATTTGTTTTATTTAAAGCATTAAGATTATTTATATAATCATTTATATATTTGATTTCATCATTTCTTATATCTAAATCAATTCCACCAATAGAATCAATTATTTTAGGTAATGATGAGAAGTTAACTGTAGCAAAATCTTTAAGATTTAAATCAAAGTTTTCATTTAGAGTTTTTA
>NZ_JAUNLM010000045.1 GCF_030532265.1 Clostridium sp.
ACTCATTTTTACTAAGATTATTTCATTTATTTTTACTATATATTTTTAATTAAATAAAAAAGAGAGCTATTTAAATAGCTCTACTTCATTTTATTTATCTTTTCTTTTTAAGTCTTAGCTTTGCAGGACCTCTACTTTTTTTCCCTTTATACATTTTAGTTTCTTCATTTCTTGATTGGTTATTAGAATTTCTACCTTTTCTATTATCTCTTGAATTCCTATTACTTTTTGAGCCTTTATTATCCCTTTGATGTCCTTTTCCTTTAGTTTTAGACTTCCCATGTTGACTTGCTATATATCTTGTTTCTTTTGATTGAATTAAACATTTAGGACCATTACCTATTAAATCTTCCCTTCCAGCTTTAATTAAAGCATCATAAACAAGATTATAGTTTTTAGGATTTTTAAATTGAAGCAGTGCTCTTTGCATAGCCTTTTCTTCTTTAGTTTTAGGAATATATACTTCTTCCATAGTTAAAGGATCAAGTCCTGTATAAAACATTGTTGTTGACATTGTTCCAGGAGTTGGATAAAAATCTTGAACTTGCTCTGGTTGATACTTTATATCTCTTAAATATTCAGCAAGTTGAATTGCTTCTTTTAATCCACTTCCTGGATGACTTGACATTAAATACGGAATTATATATTGTTCTTTTTTCAGTTGTCTATTTATTTTAAAGAATTTTTCTCTAAATTTATCATATGTTTTTCCTGATGGCTTGTTCATATACTTTAAAGTTTGTGGAGCTACATGCTCTGGAGCTACTTTAAGTTGACCACTTACATGATGCTCTACAAGTTCTCTGAAGAAAGTATCATCTTTGTCAGCCATTATATAATCATATCTTAATCCTGATCTTACAAAAGCTTTTTTAACTTTTGGAATTTTCCTTATTTCTCGTAAGAGATGTAGGTACTCACTATGATCAACATCCATATTTTTGCAAACACCAGGAGTTAAACATTGTTTATTTTTACATGCTCCTATTGTAAGTTGATGTTTACAAGCAGGTTTTCTAAAGTTTGCTGTAGGTCCACCAACATCATGTATATACCCTTTAAAATCTTTAAATGTTGTAATCTCTCTTGCTTCTTCAAGTATTGATTCTTCACTTCTACTTTGAACAGCTCTTCCTTGATGGAATGTTATGGCACAGAAGTTACAGTTACCAAAACAACCTCTTGAACTTACTATAGAAAATTTAACTTCTTCTATTGCTGGTATACCACCATCCTTTTCATATATAGGATGATAGTTTTTAGTATATGGAAGAGCATAAACATCATCAAGCTCTTCTCTTGTTAATGGCATTTCTGGTTTATTTATAACAACATATCTATTTCCATGCTTCTGTATAAGTTGTTTTCCCCTAATTGGATCTTGCTCTTCATATTGAATTTTAAATGCTTTTGCATATTTCACCTTATCATTTGCAACTTCTTCTAAAGAAGGCAATATTTTATAATCTCCGTATACTTCATCTAATGATTCTATAGTATAACATGTTCCATTTACATGTCTTATGTACTTGGCTTCAAATCCATCATTTAACGCATTTGCTACTTCAACTATTTGTTTTTCACTCATACCATATACTAATAAATCTGCACCACTATCTATAAGTATTGAATTTCTTACATTATCTCCCCAATAATCATAATGAGCAAATCTTCTAAGACTAGCTTCTATTCCACCTATTATAACATTAACATGCTTGTAGGCCTCTCTAATTTTATTACAATAAACTATTGTTGCTCTATCTGGTCTTGCCCCCATTCTTCCGCCTGGAGTATACATATCCTTATCTCTTCTTCTTTTACTTACAGTATAATGATTAACCATGGAATCCATATTACCACCATTAACTAAAAAACCAAGTCTTGGTCTACCAAGTTTTTTAAAGTCATCTATACTATGCCAATTTGGCTGTGCAATTATACCAACTTTATACCCTGCATTTTCTAAAACTCTTGAAATTATAGCAGTTCCAAAACTATGATGGTCTACATAAGCATCTCCTGTAACTATAATAAAATCACACTGATTCCATCCTCTTTCTTCCATATCCTTTTTACTTATCGGTAAAAATCTATTTTCTGTCATATTATCACCTTCTATCTATAATTATTAACCTATTATATTATTTTCTAATCTAGATTACTATTATAAAGCATATTCTCTTATTATAATACTTTTATTCAATAAAAAAAGTAAATTTTAAAAATTATTTTTAGTTATGATGTATAAAAAAGTAAAAAGAGAAGATTATTAACATACTCTTCTCTCTTATATAATGATTTAATTTATATTTTGTTTAATATAATCTAGTATACATTTTTCCGAAAAATCTTTACCTAACAGTACATTTTTAATTTCGCTAAAATCTATATTTTCTAATGTATCTGAATATATTTCTGCATTGTATATCTTATTATTTTTTATACTTAATAAAATTTGAATATTATCAAAATCAAACTTTTCCTCTAGCATAACGTTATAATTTGGGCTTTCTCCAAAATTCCACTCTCTACTTTTATACTTTTCATATAAAGAACATTTCTTATAACTTTCATTATATATATCTTTTTTAACTATATTCCCATATACTTTTTTAAAAGCATTTTCTAAAGAACTCTTTAAAATACTAACATTTATTTCATTACTTAAACTACTAAGATTAATTATTCTACTTTTTACAGATGTTATTCCTTTAGATTGCAATTTTAACTTTGAAGGCTTTAGAGCTTTTTGTAAAATATCTGTATTTACATTAATCATAATAGTTCCATGATGAAAATAATTTTCTCCATCATCATAAAATGCATTTCCTGAAAATTTTTTACCTTGTATTAATAAATCATTTCTTCCTGAAAATTCTACATTTAATCCAAACTTTTCTACGGCTAACTTTATAACACTTAATTGTTTTTCTAAATTTGCATTACAACTTTTTGTTATGAAAGTAAAATTTAAATTGTTTATATCATGAAATACTGTACCTCCTCCTGATATGCGTCTAACTAAATTTATATTATTTTTATTAATATAATCTATATCACACTCTAAATAAGGATTTTGATTTCTACCAACAACAACAGTATTTTCATTTTGCCAAAGATATAATATATTTTCATTTTCTAAAACATTATTTAAAAGTTCTTCTTCCAACGCTAAATTATAATATGGATTTAACTCCTGAGATATAACTATTCTATTCATGGTAATGTATAGCTCCTATACTAAGACCAAGTGCCGCTTCATGAATCACTTCAGAGGTTGTTGGATGAGCAAATATTGTTTCAATTATTTCATCTTCACTAATATTATTTTTAATAATTAATGTTAATGAACTTATTAAAGTAGATGCATCTACTCCTATTACTGATGCCCCAACTATTTTATTTTCATCTATATCTTTAATTAATTTTATAAATCCTCTTGTTTCTCCCATAGTCAATGCTTTTCCATTTGCTGAGAATGGAAATTTACTTATCTTTATATTTATATTCTTCTCATTACATTGTCTTTCTGTTAATCCAACATTCGCAATTTCTGGAGAAGTAAAAATTACATTTGGAACATAATCATAGCTTATTTCTTTATTTTTACCGAGTATATTATCTATAGCAACTATACCTTGATGAGATGCAACATGTGCAAGTTGAATTTTATTAGTAACATCTCCTATAGCATATATATTATCTACATTAGTTTTTAATTTATTATCTACACTTATTCCTTTTCCATTTTCATTTAATTTTATATCAGTATTTTCTATGCCTAAATTTTTAATATTAGGTTCTCTTCCTATTGCAACTAAAACGTTTTCTGATACTAAATACTTATCCTTTCCTTCATTTTCAAAAAATACTATTGCTTCTCCATTTTCTGATTTCTCAATTTTATTAACCTTTGAACTTGTGTATATATTAATTCCATTTTCTTTTGCTATTTCTTTAATTTCACATGATACATCATCATCAACCATAGTTAAAAGTCTGTCCATATATTCAACAACATTTACTTTAACACCAAAATTTGAATATATAAAAGCAAACTCCATTCCTATAACTCCACCACCAATTATAGTAATTGATTTAGGTAATTTTTTATTATCTAATGCAGATGTACTATTTAATACAAATGGTAATTCTATTCCTTTTATATTTATTTTTGAAATATTAGAACCTGTAGCAATTATAATATTTTCTGCATTTATTTTATACTCATCTTTTCCTTTTTTAACTAATACAGTTTTATTATTTATGAATTCTGCATTTCCTTTAATTACTTTTACATTGTTTTTATTTAATAAATATTCAATACCTGATTTTAAATTATTTTTTATATTATTCTTTCTTTCAACAACCTTTTCCATTTGTAGTTTAATTTCTTTAATTTCAAAACCAAATTCCTCACCTAAAATAGCTTCATTATATATTTCCGAAGATTTAACAAATGCTTTTGTTGGTATACATCCTACATTTAAACAAGTTCCGCCAAGATTATCTTTTTCTACTAATATAACATTCATCCCATTTTTAGCAGCATATATTGCAGAAACGTATCCACCAGGGCCTCCACCTATTATTAAAACATCTGTATTTATATTTTCTTTCTTTCCTTTAATTAAATTTGCAAAATAATCTACTTTAACACTATTATCCTTTTTATTCTCTTTAACCTCTTCTAATTCATCTACTATAAATAAAATATCTCCTTTTTTTACTTCTTGTCCTTCTGATACTTTTATTTCTTTTATTTTAAAGCTACTAGTAGATTTAAAAGGGGTATTTCCTTTGTTAGTTTCTATTTGCAATAATATTTGATTTTTCTTCACTATATCTCCTATAGATACATTTATTTTACCTACTTTAGCAGAATTTCCATTTATATTTTTTATAGTTATTTCCATATAAATCTAACCACCTTCAAAAATTTTAGAATAACTTCTTCAATTAAAAAGATTGCTTTAAAAACTATACTTTACTATAGCTCTTACAGCAATCTTTTAAAATATAATCTCTAAATTTTTAATGAAATTTTATTTGAAATCATTTTCAAATTCATCAATACAATCTTTTAATAAAGTTACTGTATATGCCATAGTTGGGCCTCCACCAAATGCAACTGAAACCATAGCAGCTTCTAATATTTCTTCTCTAGTAGCACCAGCTTCTAATGCTTTGTATGAATGGAACACTATGCAATATTCACATCTGTTATAAGTTGCTATACCAATACTTATTAATTCTTTTGTTTTTGTGCTTATAGCTCCTTCTGCATAGTTTGTACCTAATAGGTTCATAAATGCATTAACATTTTCACCATTTGTTTCTCCTAAACTACTTAATCCATTCATAAAATCATTTAACATTTGTCTTACATCTTTTTTCATACTAATCCTCCTACAATATAAACTCTCAATATATTAATTACACAAATACTTGCCATGCTAAGTATTATAATATAAAAATACCACCTAAAGGTGGTATTGTCAATCTTAACTTATATTATTTACCATTTTTTCTAATACTTTTTTAAATATATCTAATTCTTCACTACTAATACCTATTGTAGCATCTTTTTGAAATTGTTCACCTAAAGGTAATAATTTATTTCTAAGAGTTATACCTTTATCAGTTAAAAATATACTAGTTATTCTTCTATCATTATCATTCTTTTTTCTTATAACTAATTCTTCTTTTTCCATTCTATCAATTAATCTCACCATTGATGACTCTTTTACATTCATAAGATCTGAAAGTTCTCTTTGAAATATTCCATTATCATATTTTCCTATATAAAAAATAGCTATCCATTGAACTCTAGTTACTCCATACTCCTGTAATCTTCTATTAAATTCATCTGATATCTTTTTAGAACATTTATTAGTAATAAATCCAATACAATCATCTATATTAAACATAATTTCATCTCCATAATATAATCCTTAATACATTAGTATGATATTATATTTAATAAAAAAAGTAAATGAACAATATACCTATATATTTTCTAAAATCTTATTTAATCCTAGTATAGCTGCTCCAACAGCTCCACATATTTGTGGTTCATCAGCTATAACTAATTTACTATTTAGCTTCTCTTCTATAGCTTTTATTACCCCTTTATTTTTAGCTACCCCACCTGTCATCATATATTTTTCACATCTACCAACTCTTTCTACAAGACCTACAGTTTTTGTTGCAATAGATTTATTTACACCGTGTATTATATCTCTTCTCTCTTTATTTTCAGCTATTAAAGTTATAACTTCTGATTCTGCAAATACAGAACAAACACTTGTTATTGTAAGATCTTCATTATATGATAATCCTTCTTGTGACATAGTTTCTAAATCAATTTCTAAAGTTTTAGCTATCATCTCTAAAAATCTTCCAGTTCCAGCTGCACATTTATCATTCATTACAAAACTTTTTACATTTCCATTTTCATCTAACCCTATAGCCTTGCTATCTTGACCTCCTATATCTATAATAGTTCTTACTTCTGGATTAAAAAAGTGTGCTCCCATACCATGACATGTTATTTCTGTTATATTTTCATCCACAAAAGGAATATTATATCTTCCATATCCAGTTCCTACTATAAGTGTAATATCTTCTTTTGAAATTCCAGCTTCCTTAATTGCTAATTCATAAGCAGCGTTTGCTGAATCCATACTTTTAGCACCTGTTTTAACTATTATACTGCTTAACATATTTTTATCTTTATCCATAATAACTGCATTTGTAGAAGTTGATCCACTATCTATTCCCATAACATAAATTTTATCTTTATTTTTAATTTCTTTCATTTTTACTTTTCCTCCACTTAACTGTTCATTAAATGCTTCAATACGTGTTTTTATTTGTCCTGCACTTTGACTTGTAAGATCTGTTTCTATTTTAAGTATAGGAGTTTTTCCCCTTTGTAAATTTACATATTCAAAAGAATAATGATCACAAAACTTAACTGTATGATAGATTATTCCTTTTAAATTTGGATCTTCTGTCAATGCTCTTCTATTTGTAGTATCCTCCATTCTCATACAAGGTGTATAACCTAATATTTCATCTGAATACCATGTAATAGCTTCATCTTTATCATTAAAATTTTTAATTTCAGTTAAATAATGTTCTCTAGAACAAGTATGATTTATTAAAGGGTAATCTAACAAATCCTCTACATTATTTATAAATTCTTTTGATATTTTTGCTCCCATTACAGCTATATATGGAGTATTTGGAGCCTTATTATTATCTAAATATTTATAAAGTCCTTTATTGAATTTTTCTATATTAAACTTTTTTCCACTAAACTTTTCATACTCATCAATAAACTTTAATATTTCTCTTTTTAACATATTTTTTGCACAACAATTATTCTTTCTTGGCAAATCCATCATATATACAAATTTAATTGAAGGAATATTCTCTAAAGTATCTTTAAGTCTTCTTATTGAATCACAACAGTTTACCAAAAATACTTTATCTATTTTCTTTTCGATTATTGTATCTAAAAGAGCTTTACTATATGAACACATGTTAGGATGTAAAAATTTATCTGACTCATTAAATTGAGAAACCTCACCATCTATAACAATTCCCTTTTCATCAAAAGCATCAAATACAGCAAAAGGACTATATTTACACATGCAAGCTATCATCTATATTTTCCTCCTTACTATTTAACATTTCAAAGAAGGCTTCAAGTCTTGTTTTATTTTGTCCTTCTTGACTATTTCTTCTATCTACTGCATCACCATCAATACTTAATACAGGAATATTATTTTTTTCTAAAGTATCCTTAAGTATTAATGAACCACCACTTGATTGTTTGCATCCAAAATGACAAAAGTTAATAACACCATCTGCATTTAAATCTTTAGCATATTTTAATATATTATTTGCTCTTCTTTCATAAGGTCCATTATATGAATTTAAAATTATTTTCTTTGCAATAGATGAATATGGATCATTTATATCTAATTTTTTCATATAATCAACATTCATATCTGAAATTAATAATTGATGCTCTTTATTTAAATCTAATAAATCTTTTATTGCATAACTATAAAATGGCAATAGATGAACCCATAATAATCTTTTTTCAGCTTTTATATCAGGATATTTTTCTATATCTTCTGCTAGTAGCTTATAAAACTTTAAAGTATCTTTTCTTCCCATTCCAGGATGTGTTACAAATACTTTAAACATTTCTGAAGTTATTGTATTTGGAAAGTATTTATGCTTTAAATTTTCTAAATATGTATTATAATATTCTATTGATTGATTTTCATTTAAAATAACTTCCTTTAACTTCTCTTCATTTAATTTCTTATGTGTATTATCTTCAATGAAAACCACCATTTCTTTTAATTGATCTTTAACATACTCTTCTGCCTCAATATTATATTCATAAGGAACATCTATAACAAACTTTTCTATATTATAAATATTCGAAATATGTCTAAATGTATTAATATTCCCATCACATGCAGTAGATGTTGTAATAGCAAACTTTGGTTTAGGTAAAATTTTAGTCATAGCTGCTCCTAAAAAAGTTTTATGATATGAACAAAGACTATCTGATATACCAAAGCTTTCTGCTTTATCAATTAAAACATCTTCAAATTTTGTTCCTGATATGTAAGACGAAAAAGCTTCTATAAGCTGTGGATGCATATCAAAGGCATGTAAAAATTCAGTAGGTGTAAATACATTTACAAAGGCTGTATTTTCTGGATCTTTTAATGGCTCTAATGTAAACTTCATACAAAGCTTAGATAAATATCTAAGAGATTTAGGTAAATTCCTATCTCCTAATAAATTTAAATTTAAATACTCTAAATCATATCCTGCTTTAAGTAATTTTCTTACCTTATCTGGATTTTCAATATTATTTTTTAAAATATTGCTATAAATTTTTATAAAGTCCATATTTTCTCCTTAGGTTTAATTATTTTTTATTAATCAAATATTTATTATAACTTACTTTTTTTTATTTACTTTTACTATTCTGTGTACAAAAAATTAACAATACTTTATATTATTTTTTAAATTATATATTTAAAATAAAAAAATATGCCTTATTTTAAATTTAATAGGGCATGTTTTTATCTTTAACTAACATTTTTATAATACTTTTTCTTTAAGTTTATATAAATAAATTTTGAAATTATACCTACTAACAATGTAATAAATAAACATATAACTCCACATACCATAAAAAATTCTTCTGGTAATGCCTTTATTATAGGATCTGTAATAGGGTTAAATATCCAATAATCATTGTTAAAAAGTATTTTATGAAATTTATCAAATACAAATGTAAAATCAAAGTAAATAAAAATTAATATAAAAAATACAACAATAACAGTAAAGAAAAATAAATAATTCAAACTATTAATTGGTAATTTAAACTTATTATTCCTATTTAATAAAAATAATATAATTCCTACTATTAATAAAATTAAAAATATAACTTCTATTATAAAAACTATATTCTTAACTTCCCAAAAATGAAATTCTCCTGTGGAACTCATAACAAAATTGTCCAATTTAAGTTCTTTTACAAAAGGATTAGTAACATATGAAATTATTTTTTTATAATCTTCTATCAATAAATCTTTTTGTATTCCACTAATAATTTCTATATTAAAAAAATTTATACACATTTTATATATAAATGTAGAATTAAAAATTATTAGTACAGAACTTAATATTGAAATTATAAAAAAATATACAGCTATAAGTAATTCTTTAATGAAATTTTTCATTTAACACCTCTTTATACATAATATATAAAATATACCACATAAACATATAAATTTCCATATAAATACATATATTGCAATATTAATATGACAGATACCTAAATTGTCACGTTTACAATTACACTTTTTGGTTAATTATTTTTTATTTTGACACTTTTTATTAGTAATATTTTTTAGTTTTTTTTAATTAAATAATCATTTTTTTAATAATTTATCAACTATTTTCGCTATTTTATAACTATTTTTTATGTAAACATTTATTTAAACATGAACATTTTAAATTTTTATTATTTTATTTAGAATTACATTTATGATATTCTGTATTCACGGTGCTGCTGGGACAAGTTTTAGCACTTTATATTTTTGAAATTACGGAGGTCTAGTGATGAAGAAACTTAACTGTAAACAATTAACTAAGAAACTAATATTTTTCTTTCTTGGTTTATGGATAATTCAAACTGGTGTTGCAATATTTATAGGAACTAATATAGGTTCTGACCCTTTTACTGTATTTACTCAAGGTTTAGCTAATGTTATAGGAATAACTCCTGGTATTGGTAATATGATAATTACATTCACATTTTTAGTTATTATATTAATTGTTGAAAGACATTACATAAATATCGGTACTGTTCTTGCTATGTTTGCAGCTGGTCCATTTATCGATTTAATGATAAGATTTTTTGAACCATTTAATTTTTCACAATACAACCTTATAGTAAAAATGATCTTATTAGCAGTTAGTTGTATAATAATCGCTATCGGTTTCTCATTACTTAAGGCTACAGAACTTGGAGTTTCTCCAAATGATGTTATTCCTTTTATATTATCAGATAAAAGCAAAAAAGAATATCGTGTTGTTCGTATGTGTTTAGATGCAGCTTTCTTAATAATTGGTTTCTTACTTGGGGGAGTTGTTGGAGTTGGAACTATAATAGCAGCTTTACTTACAGGTCCATCAATTCAATTCTTTATGCCAAAATTAGAAAAAGTTGTTCACAAATTCATATATACTAATGATGAATTAGAAGCTAGAAGAAATCAAGTTGTTGAAGAAGTAATTGAAACAAATTAATTTATATATTAAAAGAAGTACTATATAGTACTTCTTTTTTTGTTTTTATTAAAATGTAATGTTATTTATACTTTTTCTAACTATATAAATAACTTTAATAAATATATTTTTATAATACTTTTGTATATTATTATAAATTCTGTCAATACTTCAAATACATAGCTAAGAAATGGAGGATATACTTTAACATATATTTTAATCTCCTTTTAAATATTTTGTTATAAGAATATAACTTAAAACATTAACAAAACCTTATAGATAAACCTTCTAAAAATAATACTTATATCCTCCTTCTTAATTATATATTTAAAGAATTTATAAAATTATTAAACACATTATTTCCTCTGTTTATTATAAATAAATTTTTTCTACATCTACTTATGGCAGTATATATAAGTTCCATATTTTTATCACTTTTATCTATTATGAAGATTAAATTTTCAATTTCCCATCCAGTGAACTTTTCTATAGTACACATTTTTAATCCTTCTGATGTTGCTGAAAAATTATATTGTCTTGCCTCACGTAAATTTTCTAATATTCCCATATTATTTTCTCTTTTATTTATTAATAAAAATTCTTCTTTTGTCTCAAACATTCTTTCAATATTTATTCCATACTTTTTTCGAGCATAATATTCCATATCTCTTAATTCATCTAAATTCCCGCATATAATACATGTATTTTTATATTCTAAATTTTTATTATCCAAATAAAATTTACTTTTTTCAAATACATCTATATATGATAAATCATTAAAATATACATAAATTATTTCATCATCATTTATTGCTAATCCAATTTGTTCTTCAATAAATATATTATCTAATTCATATTTCTTTATAAAAAATTTCTTTTGAAATTCTTTAAGTAATATTGCTATATTAGTTGAAATTCTATAAGATTTTGTAAGTTCATTCCATCTTCCTCTAATATTAGTTTTAACCATCTTTTTAGTATCTAATGCTCTATTATAAATATTTTGTTTTTCATCACCAAATAGTACATATTCTCCATTTTCCTTTAAAAATATATCCTTAATTAAGTCTAGCCACTCTCTTTTAAAATCTTGAACTTCATCTATAAATATTGCATCGTATTTATTTTCTTTTTTTACTAAAATACTAAATAACTTATATATATCTTCACTACTTAAACCTTTTATATCTATTCCTAAATCTAAAGCCCTTTGATTTATAAACATATAATAATTATTTATATAAAATATACTCCAATCAAACTTAATTTTTGAATTATTCATTTTATCCTTTATATAATTTTTTAAAGTATTATTATATGTTAATATTAAAATCTTTCCATGTCCATTTATTCTTTTATAAGCGGATATAGCTCTATTACATAATAAAGTTGTCTTACCACTTCCAGCAATTCCTTTTATCTTTACTTTTGCCCCAGCTTTACTTTTCATAAGTTCTATCTTTTTTTTATCTAAATTTATATATTTTACATTGCCACTATTATATTTTTCCCCTTTAATAACTTTTATGGCAATATTATAAATTTCTTTATCAAATAACTCATTTGGCTTTAATATATTTTTTATATCATTTATTATTTTTGAATTATCTCCCCAAAATTTTATACTTTTCATCTCTTTTGTATTATTACTAAATTTATTTATTACATCATAACTTTTACTCCCTGCAAAATATATAGCAGTATGAATTAAATTATTATAATTTGAATTTAATATTGTTCTTTTTATAATTTCTTCTATATGATATTTATAAATATTTTCTTTATATGTAATTAATTTTTCAAAAGGAGTTATAAATGGTACTTTATTATTTCTATTACTTTTATCTATTATAATTCCATAATCTCCAGCATTTCCACCAGTTACATATATATAATTTTCTAAATTCCAATCTAATATATCTAAAATTAATATTCCAGAATTCTCTTTAATTATTAAAATATTTAAATTATCTCCATTTATATTTGGTTTTATAAATATATTATAACTATTATCTAGCTCCTCTTTAAATTTTTTTATTAAATTTAACTCTCCAACAGTTAACTCTGGTAATGTCTTCTTTAGATTACCATGAAATATAGCCATAACCAGTCCCCCAAAATTTTTAAATATAATATATTAAATATTTCTACCTATTTATTCCATTTCCTTCTAAGATATAAAAAAATAAGATGATTGTATATTTACAATCATCTTAATGATCTGGTATTTCTCCTAGTTTATCTTTATTTTCTTTTATTACTTCAATAAATTTATTAGCAATTTCAGGGTCAAACTGCCTTCCACTCCATTTTTTTAATTCTTCCATACCTTCTTCATAAGTTTTTCTTTTATTGTAAGGTCTATTTGATGTCATAGCATCAAAGCTATCTACAACTGTTAAAACTCTCGCTAAATATGGTATTTCTTCTCCTTTTAATCCCTTAGGATATCCACTACCATCATATTTTTCATGATGATGAAGTATTATTGATTCTATTCTTTTTAATGAAGTTACAGGTTTTATAATATCTACTCCATTTTGAGGATGTTCCTTCAACAAATTCCATTCTTCATCATTAAGTGGCATTTTTTTTATTAATATTTCTTTTGCAATATTAATTTTACCAACATCATGCATATAAGCCCCATATATTAAACTATTTTTATCTTCTTCACTAAGATTTAATTTATTTGCAAGTAATCTACTGTAAAGAACTACTCTCTCACAATGTCCATATGTATATCTATCTTTTGCGTTTATAACACTTATTAATGTTTTTATAGAAGTAACTAGCTTAACTTCATCTTCACTAATATCTCTTTTTATTTCTTCTAATATTGAAACATAAGTTTCTACTCTATTTTTATTAAAAAACTTAGCTTTATAAAGTGCATCATCAGCACTTTTTATAAGTTCAAATTCATCTTTTGCCTTATCTGGATAAATTGATATTCCAATTGATACTGTTAAATTCCCATTAGGTTGATTTTGTTGTCCATAAAAATATTCCTTCTCAATGCACTGTCTTATGTTCTCTGCAACATCACTTGCGATAACTTCATCGGTATTTGGTAAAATTACTGCAAATTCTTCTCCACCATATCTTGCAACAGTATCTCCAATCCTTATACTATCTTTAAGAATAGAGCCTACCTTTTTTAGAACTTTATCTCCCTCTTGATGCCCATACAAATCATTATAATTTTTAAAATAATCTATATCTATAAATATAACAGATAATTTTTGTTTGTTTTCTTTTGAATTTTCTAATTCCTTTTCTAACGCATCAAAAAAATATCTATGGTTATAAACACCTGTAAGACCATCTTCATTAGCCAAATCTTTTAATCTTTCTATATGTTCTCCTTCTATCTTTACATAAAACCCTAAAGGCCATGCTGTTAAGAAAAATACTCCTACTAATATTAAATCATTTTCAAAATATCTATTTATTTCAACATTAGGCATATATAAAATATCTACACCTAAAATTATAATAGATGAAATCAAAGCAAATATCATTCCTTGCTTTAATCCGGATTGTATAGTTGTTGTTATTATTATAAATAAAAATAATATTTTATATCCACTAGTATTTGCTCCTGAAATTACTATAACTACTGAAAATATTATAACAAATGTTATATTTTCTATTATTTGAAATAATAACGAATGTTTATTTTTCAATTTACTTGGCGTATAAAAATTCCATATAACATAAATAAATAATAATAAACATGTTATAAATCCTACTAATAGTATCCCATACTGGCTATATAATATATCATTTTTTAAAATTCCATCACTAAAAAAATATTGTATAATTATCATTCCAGTAAATAAAAGAGTAGATATTTTTACTACAGCAACTATATCATTTAACTGTTTATATTTATTTTTGTCTATTTCATTCATAACTTCTTCCTCATACTACAAAGGACCAGAATTTATCTGGCCCCTTAAATTTCTACTCTTCTCTTAAAGATTTTGGTTCTTCTGGTTGATGAAAGCACCAAAAACATGCTGATGTAGCAACTGTTCCTGCAACAACTGTTGCTACTGTTGCAATAGCCATTAATACTTTGTTGTTTAGTTTTTTCATAATTTATTCCCCCTTAATTTATAAATGAAATTGTTTTATAAAAAAAGTATCTAAAGCACCTAACAATTTATGTCCTAACTTAGTAAGAGAAAAAACTTGCCATAAAGTAGCACATCCTAAAACATTAGCATATAATAATAATTTATAGTTATCTTCTAAATAATAAAATATTATAAATGCTATTAATATTAGCAAATAAATTGTTAATACTTGCATAGATCTTTTTTTTAGCTTTTTTCTTCTTTCTGTTTTTCTTATAGGTTTATTTGCACTATCTACAGGAGCTAATCTATAAATAATAATATAAGAAAATATGAAAATAATAAGTGATATTGCTATAGTGAAATAAATATTAATATTTATTTTACTAATTAATAATGGAATTAAAACACATATTAAAGTTCCAATAATTAAACAACCTGATGAACTATTTGAATGAACACCACCTGAATATTTTCTAAGTATACTAATTCCAAATGACATTATTAATGCTTCAATAAATACATTAAATATAACTCCAAATATAATTACAAGTAATATTGATACCCCAATTTGTAATATACCATATATACCATATGCTATTACTTCTTCTTTATCCTTGTCTATACTACTATTTTCACAAGCTATTTTTCTTGCAATATTTTTTGATATATAATTAAACATCTTTGAATTTTTTCCTATTCTTCAAAAAATTTATTAATATTATAATTGCTAAAAATATAACTAACGATGGTATTCCATAAATAGTTTTTAAAATTGGATCACTAAATATTGATGTAACATTTTCTCCAACTTTAAGCTGTATTAAAAACAAATTTATAGCTTCTGAAAAAAATAAAATTATAGCTGTAAATATCCCACCTTTTATGCATTCTAAAGTGTTTATTTTATTTAAAAAATTAGTAATACAAACTAATAAAATTATATTTAATATAGTATGTGTTCCATATCCTATAGGAAAACTTCTTACTACAAACATACTAATAGCTAATCCTATACTTGATATAATATATTTATTTAAATCTACTTTTTTATTTGCAAATACATAAATTGCAAATACAAATAAAAAACTTTCTGGTATAGCCCTTACTATTAATTCAAAAAATGATATATGCAACATATTATGTCTCTCCTTATACGCAATTATTGGTTAAAGATTTATTTATCTCTCTTACAGAACTAAATATTATTATAAATACAAAAGCTCTTATAAAAATATCTCCTACACTTAATACACTATACCCTAAATCAAATATATCAGTTAAAAATTTCACTTTAGTATTTGAACTACCTAAAATATGTATATCGTTTACTTTATTAAAAGAATCTGCCTTTGCATAACCTGTTAAATAGGATAATTTAGGAAATACAGGCATAAAACCACCATTAAATTTTATAGCCATATCATTTAACACTCCACCAACTATTACAAAAGCTGATCCAATTATTGCACTAACATATTGTTTGTATTTAAAAATTAAAGGTAAATATGAACATAAGTAAATTATTTTAAGTATTCCAGCATACTTTATAAAACTATAATTACCATTAAATATGTTAAATTGTATAATTAAATTTATAAATTCTATAAATATAATAGGATATATAAAATAATTATTAAACAAAGGTTTTATTTTATATCCTTTAATTTTGCAAAAAATCAAAGCAATTATAATAGTTTCCAACATTTAAGTCTATCTCCTATTTTTCGATAAAATTCCTATTTTTATTCCAAATTATTCTTCTTTGTAAATTATACTATATTTCAAATTTACTTTCTATATTTTTTAACTAAATTACAATCTTATTTCTATTTAAAAATTAATAAAATTTAAATTAAATTAATTTTTCTATCCTAAAATTAGTAATATATTATAATATTAAAACTTAAATTATCATTAAGTAATAACATAAATAGTAATTTTTTCAAATATTTAATTTTT
>NZ_JAUNLM010000046.1 GCF_030532265.1 Clostridium sp.
AATAAAAGGATATTCTTTATTAGAATATCCTTTTTATAATATATTATTTTTTATGATTTAATGAAGCCTCTATAAAACCTTCAAATAATGGATGTGGTCTATTTGGTCTTGATTTTAGTTCTGGATGGAATTGAGCTGCTACAAACCATGGATGTTCTTCTATTTCAACTATCTCAACTAATCTTCCATCTGGGCTTGTTCCTGAAATCTTCATTCCCATTTCAGTTATTTGTGATCTATATTCATTGTTAAATTCATATCTATGTCTATGTCTTTCATAAATAACTTCATCTTTATATGAATCATAAGCTTTTGTTTCTTTATCTAACTTACAAGGATATAATCCAAGTCTCATTGTTCCACCTAAGTCTTCAATATCTTTTTGTTCTGGCATTATATCTATAACTGGATATTTTGTATCACTACTTAATTCTGAGCTATGAGCCTCTTCTAATCCTACAACATTTCTCGCAAATTCAATTACAGCACACTGCATTCCAAGACATATTCCAAGGAAAGGTACTTTATTTTCTCTAGCCCATCTTATAGCTTCTATTTTACCTTCTACTCCTCTATCTCCAAAACCACCTGGAACTAATACTCCATCTACTCCTGATAAAACTTCATTTACATCTTGATTTTCTAATTCTTCAGCATTAATCCATTTTATATTTACATTAGCATTGTTTGTAAGTCCACCATGACTTAATGCTTCTACAACTGATATATATGCATCATGTAATTCAACATATTTACCAACTAAAGCTATTGTAACTTCTTTTTCTAAATTCTTTATTCTATGTACCATATCAATCCACTGTGAATTATCTATGTCTTTACATCCTAAATGTAATTTTTCACATACTAAATTATCTAATCCTTCTGAATGTAACATTAATGGTACTTCATATAAGTGTTCTGCATCTAAGTTTTGAATAACTGATCTTCCATCTACATTACAGAATAATCCTATTTTATTTTTTATGTCATCTGATAATTCTTTTTCTGATCTACAAACTATTATATCTGGTTGAATTCCTATTGTTCTTAACTCTTTAACTGAATGTTGAGTTGGTTTAGTTTTTAACTCTCCAGCTTTTCCAAGGTATGGAACTAAAGTAACGTGTATAAAGCATACATTTTCAGCTCCAACTTCACTTCTTACTTGTCTTATTGCTTCTAAGAAAGGTTGTGATTCTATATCTCCAACTGTTCCACCAATTTCTGTTATTACAACATCTACATCTCTTTCTTTTCCTGCTCTATAAACTTTATCTTTTATTGCATTTGTAATATGAGGTATTACTTGAACTGTTCCTCCTAAGTATTCTCCTCTTCTTTCTTTTGAAATAACTGACCAATATATTCTACCAGTTGTTATATTACTATTTTGAGTTAAATTTTCATCTATAAATCTTTCATAATGTCCTAAATCTAAATCTGTTTCAGCTCCATCATCAGTTACGAAAACTTCTCCGTGTTGATATGGGCTCATTGTTCCTGGATCAACATTTAAATATGGATCAAACTTTTGTATTGATACATTTAAACCTCTGTTTTTTAATAATCTTCCAAGTGATGCAGCTGTTATTCCTTTTCCTAATGCTGATACTACTCCACCTGTTACAAATACATATTTAGTTTGTTTATTCATTTTAATTTCCTCCCTATGAGAAATATTTATTGACATACAGCATTTTTACAATTATAATAGATATTACCCCATAAATTTTATTTATGGGGTATGTGTGCTGTATTAATTTCTTTTAATAACATAGATAATATACTACCATAATTAATTATTAATATCTAGTCATTTTTTATTTAAATTTTATTTACATTTATATTCTTGCTTCAAGTTTTCTTTCTAATTCAAAATATTTATCCCTAAACCTCTTATTTATAAGCAATTTTTCTTCTGCTTTTTGGTAATTATAATTTATACCTTTCTTTGTTTTTACATTTAAAATTTCTTTTATATTCTCTTCATTAAAACAATCATATTTTTTTAAAAATAAAAGTATTAAATATCTCATTTCTTTTTCTTTTAGTATATGAATAAGTTCCTCATTAGATAAATTTTTCATCTGACTTATTTCCTCTATAATTTCAACATATTTTGTTTTCATTATCATATATAATTACCTCCTAATTTAATTATTACCATTTTTTGTATTTTTAATATGTATAATAAAAAAAATATATATAAAAAGATGGTAGATTCTATCTACCATCTTTTTTATGCATTTATATCTAGTTTTAACTTTGTTTTTATAGCAGGTTGTCCTGCAACTTGCATTTCATATTCTATAGTTACTTTACCACCATCTTCTTTAACATCTATTTCTAAATTTTTAGTATCAATAGATAATTCAAGCATCCCATATGGTGTATTATAAAGAGATACGGTAGGTTTATTTTTCTCAAAATGCATTTTAGTGCTTGTACTTCCTTCTCTTTCAAGCACAACATAATTTTCACCTATTCTAAGCTTAGTATCAGTTCCTTGCATTCCTGATATTTCTGTTTCTTTATATGATGCAATAAATTCATTATTTTCTAAACTTAAAATTCCAGGTGTAATAACTTCTATAAGTTCATCATTTTGCATAGTAGCATTACTTACTATTTTTATAACTGCTTTTTTCTCCAAATCTATCCCCCCTTATTTTATTTGTATTATGTATTTAAGTATTTCTTCTTCACTCGCAGGTTTAACCTTCAATACACCTTCAAACTTACATCCAAATTTACCATAAGATATTTCAACTTCATCTAAATCTTTTCCTTTGCAATATCTTCCCGCTATTTTAGCTGCTAAAATTTTATCATCTTCATTACATTTGCCATGAATAATTACCATTGCACCATTATGACTAGTTGGATAAAACACTAAATCTTCTTTTGTTAAAAATGATTTTATTTCATCACCTTCTACTTTAGTTCTTGTTGCAATTATAGTACATCCATTATCACTAACAAAATGTCTTCCATATCTTAATAATTCTATTTCGGTTGGTGTTGCATCACCATTTCTTTGAAGTGTTTCTTTTAATCTTAATGAATAATTTGGTTCTGTTAATCTACATCCACCAGCTGGTGATGGATAATCTTTTATTCCCCACTTATCAGCAAGCTCCATTTGAATCTTTCTACTTCTTCCTGATATATTAAGAAGCTTTTCTCTATCTACTAATCCATTCTTCTCCATATCAGTTTCGTCAAGATTTTTAGCACATAAAGGTCTAAGTATTTTATCATCAAAGCCTGATTCTTTTCTTACCTTATTTAAAGCTTGTCTATTTTGAGACATTGGTCTTTGGTTTAAAACTTCACCAGTTATTATAAAATCAGCATTAAACTTCTTTAATAATTCTCCTGAATATCTCATCATCATAGCATGACAATCTATGCAAGGATTCATATTTTTTCCCCAACCATTTTTAGGGTCCTTAACCATTTCAAAATGTTCCTTTGAAAAATCTACAACTTCTAAAGGTATATCTATTTGTTTAGTCATTCTTAAGGCATTTTCCTCATTAAAAAAGTATGATCTAAAACAAATTCCTATAACATCTATCCCTTGATCTTTTATTAATTTTGCAGCTAATATACTATCTAATCCACCTGAAATCATTGCTAATGCTCTAGTCATTAAATTTTCCTCCTATATTTCACATAATTCAAAACTACATATTTTAAATTCATAAATTGTTACAAATTATAGTTTATGATTCTTCTTTAGTTTTATCAAGTTAAATTTTAATATAACATAATATTAAAACACATCTTTTAATACTTCTATAAACTTAAATTTCAAATTATAATTTTCTTTTTCTTCTTTTTGTACTATTTCATCCATTCTCTTTTCAGTTTCATTATACGCAACTTCTCCTTTAGTTACATCAAGAAAACATAATGGTGGAAACATTACACACCACCAATTCTGCCCAACCGAATCTCCTATAAGTATCCTATAAGCTTCATATTCACCTTGTGGTAATGTTATGTTACCATAAACCTTTTCCGGAAAATTTTCTTTTGATAATTGACTATCTATCTTATAATTATATCCTTTATCTTTAACCACATTTTTCGCTATTTCTTTAATTTTCTTATCATTTTCTTTTATTATTTTCCTTGATTCATTTATACTTTTTGATTGAGATAACTTTGGTTCTAAATATTTTATAACTTCATCTCTAATTTCAAGTTTTAATTTTTGATCCTTTTCACTATCACTATTCGCTATAACATGAAATCTTATAATCTCATCTTTAATTTTATCATAATCATATATTACTTCATTATTTAAGTTATCTTTTACCTTTGCACTACTTTCAAAATAGCTTGTACTAAAATTTAAAACAAATATAACCCCAAACATAATACCAAATATAACTTTCTTCATAATAAAACCCCCTTATCTAGTAATCATTATTACCATTAAAGAGAGTTTTATACATTTATTTTATATAGTTCTTGTTATAAATACATCTTTATATTTTTTCTTCATATTTTCAAAACATAATTGAGCTTTAAGCATATCATCAAAAAATGCAAAAACAGTTGGACCGCTACCGCTCATCATACTACCTATAGCCCCATTTTCCATCATACTTTGTTTTATTGATACAATCTCTTTATATTTAGAAAGTGTTACATTCTCAAGTAAGTTTTTCATATTTTGTGATACAAATTCTAAATTATCATTCCCCATTGCCTCTATAAGATTTTCTACCTTTGGATGAAATACAACTTTTGAAAGGTCAAATTCTTGATATACACCTTTAGTTGAAACACCAAATGGTGGTTTTACTAAAACTAATATTTTATCTTTGAAAGATTTTAACTTAGTTAATTTTTCTCCTATCCCTTCACATAAAGCTGTACCACCTACTATACAATAGGGAACATCAGCACCAAGTCTTACCCCTAAATCCATAAGTTGTTTTTCAGTAAGTTTAGTGTTAAATAATTCATTCATTAATTTTAATACAGCTGCACAATCTGTGCTTCCTCCAGCCAAACCAGCCGATACAGGTATATTTTTCTTTATATTTATGTTTACTCCACAGTCTATATTAAATTCTTCTATAAATAACTTAGCTGCTTTATAAGCTAAATTCCTTTCATCTGTTGGAACATACGGTTTATTACAGCTTATTTTTATTCCTCTTTTTATTTTATCTACTGTTATCTCATCATATAAATCTATAGCTTGCATTATCATTCTTAATAAATGATACCCATCTTCTCTTTTACCAATTATATCTAATGCTATATTAACTTTAGCATACGCTTTAGTTTTCATAATGTATACCTTCCCTCTGATAATGTTATTTCATATTTTATCATAGCTGATTTTTTATGTCTATTTTTGTAATATAAAATAATAAGCATATAAAATTCATTGAAATCATTCAAGAAATTTATATGCTCAAACTATTATAAATTCACCAAATCCTCTTTATCTTCTTTTATTTTATTATTAATTAATTCAATAACTTCTCTTAGTGGATTTAGCTGTTCAAAAAATACTATAACAATATCTCCTTCACCACTAACTCTCAAAGCTTCTTTAAAAGCTTCAACTTCATTTAATATTATTTTTCTATTAACACTTTCCTGTAATCCTTCTTCTATTAAATTGGCAATTTCTCCAGGTTCTCTACCTCTTCTATCAGCATCTTCTTTTATTATTACATAATCTAAATTCTCTCCACTTATTTTTCCTATTTCTTTTGCCATCTTATTACTTCTATCACCCGGAATTCCTATTACTCCAATTAACTTTTTATAATTCATATTTTTTAAGGATTTAAAAATAGCTTTATATCCTTCAATATTATGTCCGTAATCTAATACTACTTTTTTACCATCTACATAATACATATTAAATCTACCTGAATTATGATTACTATCTAACTTAAATTTACTTAATCCCCTAGCAATCATACAATAATCTATACCTAATCCAACTAATACTGAACAAGCACCAAGAACATTTTCTATATTAAATGTTAAAGTTCCATTTAAAGTTATTGGTATATCATTTATGTTTATAACATTATATTTTCTTTTATTGTTTATCACACATAACATATTATCTTCTATGAATATTGCTTTTTTACCTTCATTGATATTTTTTTGTATCAACGGATTATCCTTAGATTTTGCAAAAAATATTACTTCTCCTTTAGCCCTATTTATTAGTTTCTTACTCCACTCATCATCTGCATTTAAAACTGAATATCCATTTGGCTTTACAGCTTCAATAACTAAAGATTTAACAAAACTTAAATCCTCAAGAGTATTTATATTATCAATTCCTAAATGATCATCAGTGATATTTGTTATAATACCAACATCAGCTAAATCATATGCTAAACCATTTCTTATCATTCCACCTCTTGCAGTTTCAAGTACAGCTACATCTACATCTTTATTTAATAAAACTGCTCTTGCACTTTCATATCCAGTATCATCTCCTATATCTATACACTCATCACCTATACATATTCCATCAGTTGATGTCATACCTACAGTATTACCCATTAATTTCAACACATAAGCTATAATTCTTGTAGTAGTTGTTTTTCCATTAGTCCCTGTTATTGATACTAAAGGTATATTTCTAGGATTTCCACCATAAATATGATTTAATATACATTTTCCAACATCCCTACTTTTTCCTTTTGTTGGATAATGATGCATTCTTATTCCTGGAGCTGCATTAACTTCTATTATAGCCCCATCTTCATTTATTGGCTTACTTATGTCTTTTGCTATTATATCTACACCACATATATCTAGTCCAATAGCTTTAGCAGCCCTTATACAAAACTCTTTATTTTCTTTACATATTAAATCAGTACAATCTACCGCTACTCCACCAGTTGAAAGATTGGCATTTATTCTTAAAGTTATTTCCTCACCTTCATTTGGAACACTATCTATAGTAAAACCTTGCTTGTTTAAAATTAAATCCATTTCTTCATTAATTTTAACTTTTGTTAAAGGTTTTTCATGATCTTCTCCTCTTAAAGGATCAGAATTTAATTCTTCAACCAAACTTCTAATATTTCTTTTACCATCCCCATAAACTTTAGGCGGTATTCTTAGTGAAACTGCTACAACTTCATTACCTACAACACAAACTCTATAATCATTTCCTGATATATATTTTTCTATAATTATTTCCTTTTTATCTAAACTAAGCTTATTATAAACTTGCATAAGTTCTTTTTCATCTTTTATATTTAAATATACATCCTTGCCTTGATTCCCACATTTAGGCTTTAAAACCACTGGATAACCTATATCCTCAGCTGCTTTTAATAAATTTATTATGTTATAAACTTTTTCTCCTCTAACAACTGGTATACTTTGACTACATAAAAGTTTTTTAGTTAATAACTTATCACAAGCTATATCTACACCTATACATTTTGTAGAATTACCTATAGTAGCTTCTATCATTCTGCCTTGTTTTCCATATCCAATTTGATAATACCCTGAGTTATAAAGCTGAAAGACCGGCATTCCAACATCCTCAGCTGCTTTTTTTATTGCTTCTGTGCTAGGTCCAATGGATTCATATCTCATATTTTCAATAATTAAATCTAATCTTTCATTGAAATTAATTCCCTTTTCTTCTATTAAAGAATTAATAAAATCTACTGCTAACTTTCCAACTTCAATAGCAGTATCTTCATATACATATTCATAAATAATATAATAATGTTCTCCTTCACATTCTCTAGCTTTACCATAAGATACATCTAATCCTATCATATTTTGAATTGCAATTATTATATGTTCACATATATGCGATAGATACGTTCCTTCATTTAATCTTATTACAAAACCACCTTCTACATCTATTCCACATCTATGTTCCTTAAGAATTGGTAATGTTCTTAATAATATTTCATTAAAATTATTAATTTTTTTACTTGGTATTTCAGAATATCCTTCTAAATCTACATCCATTCTCACGCACTTTCTATGAGAGTAAATATTCCTTCCATTAAATATTCTTATCCCTGTTATCCTCATCTCTTATTACTTCCTCCTCAAAAGGTATCTTTTTTAATAAATCAAATCTATTTCCTTCTATTAATACATGTAATTTTACATTGAATATACTTAATGGCTTATTTCTGTATTGCTCTGATATATTAGTATGATCTATTTTACTTCCATCTATTATATAAACTGCACCATTTCCAATAACTCTTAATAACTTTCTCTCATCAATAATTACAGCTGTATCTTCATCAATACCTACCCCTAAATATTCTGGATTTTCTGCAACACCAGTAAGAAGCCTTCCTATTCTTCCTCTTTGTATAAAATGTTGATCAATTATAATATTTTCTAAAAAACCTAATCCAGGTGACATATTAATACTATGCTTTTTAGGGGCTTCTTCATCATCCCCCTCTAAAATCATAGTTGAACTCATAACTGAAGCTCCTGCAGAAGTTCCAACAATAATTTTTCCATTATGTAAACTGTCTAAAAGAGCATCATTAATAGGCGTTCCACCTATAAGACTGGTTATTCTTAGCTGATCCCCTCCAGTAAAAAATATAAGTTTAGATAAAGTAATTTTTTCTATATTTTCTTCTAGATAAGCTTCTTTTCTATCATCTATATTTAAAAACTCTATGTTTTTTACTCCTATTTCATTAAATACTTTATTATAAATATCTTTCATTTCATCTTGAACTTCTGATGCAATAGTTGCAACAAGTAATGTATCTTTATCTTTATTTATTAATTCACATACTTCATTTAATATTTTTTTTCTACCTTTTTTATCTTCTGCACCGCCTATTATAATAAGCTTATAATTTAACCTAGATTTCATAATAATCACCTCAAATCATGCATTTTTTATTATTTCCAACAAAATTACTATTTATTCAAAAGATTTCTATAACCTCTATAAAATAGCGTGTAATATTAAAAATATATATTAAATTCTTTATACTCTAATTATTAACTAAATAACAATTTCATTAATAAATAGTAAATTTTAATTTTTATATGCTTAACAAAGTATTTTCTAGTTTTTTCAAGAATATAAACGTTTTCTTTAATTTAATTAAATTAATTAAAATAGAATAATTACATATATAGATATATAATTATTTTGTAAGATTACTAAAGGGGGAATTTTTTTGAGAGGCAAAAGATTAATATCTATGTTAATTGCTACTAATTTATTAGTTGGATTATCAATAACTGGTTGTAGCAATAAATCAGATGAAAAAACTGGAAAAATAAAAGATAAAATAGTATATGCATTAAATACTTCTCCAACTGGTGTATTTAATCCACTAATATGTGATACTAGATATGACGTTAAGGTAAACGATATCATATATGATCCTCTATTAATTGTTAATGAAGATGGTTCTATTCAACCATGTATAGCTGAAAGCTATAAAATCTCAGATAATAAAAAAGATTTAACATTGAAATTAAATCCTAAAGCAAAATGGCATGATGATAAACCTATAACTGCTGAAGATGTTGCTTTTACTATATATTCCATGTTAAGTCCAAACTATACAGGTGGCTCTGCTGGTGAATTAGGCAATATAAAAGGTGCAAGAGCTTTTACTGAAGGAAAGTCAAAATCTATTGAAGGAATAAAGGTGGTAGATAATAATACTATAACTATCCATTTTGAAAAAATTTACTCACCATCATTAAATGCTATATTAAACTTAAAACCAATCCCAAAACATATTTGGTCAAAAGCACCAGTACAAAATTGGGATAAAGAAACTAAATTATTAAATAACCCTGTTGGTTCTGGAGCTTATAAACTATCTAAATTTGAATCAGGACAATATGTTGAATTAGAAGCATTTGATAATTATTTTAATGGAAAAGCTAAAACCAATAAATTTATACTAAAGGTAACTAATCCTGATACATTACAAGCTGAATTCAAAAATGGAAATGTAGATATAGCTAATGTAAATGATATGAGTAAATCTGAAGTAGAAGCATTAAAAAAGGATGGTTTTGATACAATAACTTATCCTGATTATATGTTCCAATATATGGGCTTTAACTTAAGAGAAAAAAAATTCCAAGATAAAAAAGTCAGACAAGCATTTATGTATGCAATAGATAGAAAACTATTAGTAGATAAATTGTTAGAAGGTAATGGTGAAGTTATAAATACACCTTTATTACCTACTAGTTGGGCTTATCCAAAAGATATTAAATTAAATGAATATAATTACAATGTAGAAAAAGCTAAATCTCTATTAAAAGAAGCTGGTTGGACCGATAAAGATAATGATGGTATACTTGCAAATTCTAAAGGTGAAAAATTTACAGTTGAATTAAAATATCCTACTGGATTAAAATCTAGAGAACAAACCGCTCTAATAATTCAAGAAAGTTTAAAGAAAGTAGGCGTTAATGTAAAACTATCTTCTATGGAATTTTCAACACTAATGGAGCAAGTAGTTGCAAATCATGAATTTGATTTATATTTAATGGGTAATACTTTATCACTTGATCCAAATCCAAAACCATTTTGGAGTTCTAAAGCAGCTTCTGATAAAAAAGGTGAACAAGGTTGGAATATAGTTTCATATAAAAATTCTAAAGTTGATGCTTTATTAGATAAAGGCCTTGAAACTATAAATCAAGATGAACGTAAAGAAGTTTATGCTGAATTTGGTAAAATATTAAACGAAGATGTTCCAGAAGCATTTTTATATGTACAAAACAATGAAATAATGTATAACTCAAAACTTAAAGAATTCAAACCTTCTACTTTCGATGAATTTAATAATATAAAAAATTGGTATATAGAAGAATAATAATTAAAGAAGGGATTTTTAGTCCCTTCTTTTTATTTTAATATATTTCAAATACACACAAAATTATAAAGGAGGTATTACGACATTTCATTTTATAATAAATGTCTATAAAATATGATAAATTATATAATCAAAAGAATTGGAACATCAATTATACTACTAATAGGTATATCCCTTATAGTATTTACATTAGTTCAGTTTCAACCTGGAAATCCTTATTCAACTATGATAGATCCAACTATACCACCAGAAACAGTTGAAAAAATGTTATTAAAAATAGGTTATTACGATCCTTTTCCATTGAAATATATTAAATGGTTAACTAGAGCAATTACAGGCGACCTTGGATACTCTATACATTATAAATTACCAGTTATAACAGTTATATCATCAAGAATTTGGAATACATTTTTGTTATCAATTTTTTCTTTTACTATTGGAACTATCATTGCAATACTAGTTGGAGTAATATCATCATATAAACCTAACTCTATTTTTGATTATATTACTACTATACTATCATTTATAGGTTTATCAATTCCTACATTCTTTTTTGGATTAATTCTTATAAAAATATTTTGTTTTAATACAAATTTTCTACCTTCATCTGGTATGAGCACTTTAGGTGCAAGCCATAGCGGAATAACTAAAATATTTGATATTGGTAAACATATGATTTTACCAGTTATAGTTTTATCTTTAACCCAAATAGCTTCTCTTATAAGATATAGCAGATCTTCAATGATAGATGTACTTAAAAATAATTATATTCAAACTGCTAGAGCTAAAGGATTAAGCTTAAAAGCTACAATCTGGAAGCATGGTTTTAAAAACTCACTTATATCAATAATAACAATACTTTGTATGCAGATTCCCTCATTATTTTCAGGTGCATTAATAACAGAAACTATATTTCTTTGGCCTGGTATAGGTAGATTAAATTATGAAGCTGTTATAAATAGAGATTATCCATTGATTATGGGTATAACTATGATGTTAGCTATTTTAATAGTTTTTTCAAATTTATTAGCTGATATTTTATATGCAATTGCAGATCCTCGAATAAGACTTGATAGATGATTCGTACGGAGGTAAATTTTATGAACATACTTAAGATTAGATCAAAAAAATTAAATAATTTATCACCTTTAAAATATATGTCTATTAAAAAATTCACCAAAAATAAATTGGCTGTATTAGGATTAATAATAATTATTTTATTATCACTTTTTTCCATACTTGCCCCATTTATCACAAATTATAATCCTAGTACTACTGACCTATATAATATAAAATCACCACCAAACGCTATCCACATATTAGGAACTGATGAGGTAGGTAGAGATGTATTTTCAAGACTTTTATATAGTGGCAGAATATCTCTATCTGTTGGAATAGCATCTATGTTTATTCAATTAATTATTGGCGTTACAATAGGCTCTATTGCAGGTTATTATGGTGGTTTAGTCGATTCTATTATAATGCGATTAATTGATATAATAATGTGCTTTCCATTTTTCGTTATAGCTATTACAATTGCATCAATAGTTGGTCCAAATATCTTTAATTTAATATTAATAATTGGAATATTAATGTGGCCAGGTATAGCTAAAATAGTAAGAGCTGAAATACTTTCCTTAAAGGAAAGTGATTTTATACTCTCTGCTAAAGCTTTAGGCTTAAGTTCTATGGAAATAATAATAAAACATCTAATTCCAAGTGTAATATCTCCTATTTTGGTTGCTTCAACACTTTGTGTTGCAGATGGAATACTTACTGAAGCATCACTTAGTTTCTTAGGTATGGGTGTTAGACCTCCAAATCCAAGTTGGGGAAGTATGTTATCAGCTGCTCAAAATATACAAACTCTTCAAAATGAATGGTGGCTATGGGTACCATCTGGAATTATGGTAATATTAACGGTTTTATCAATAAATTTCTTAGGTGATGGTTTAAGAAATGCATTAGATCCTAAAATAAAAATTTAAGGAGATTACAATAATGAATTTACTACAAATAAAAAACCTTACAACAACTTTTAATACAGATTGCGGTAAAATAATCGCTGTTGATGATATATCTTTTTCCTTAAAAAAAGGGGAAGTTCTTGGAATAATTGGTGAATCTGGTAGTGGAAAAAGTATTACTTCTCTCTCAATAATGAATTTAGTTCCTAAGCCAAATGGATGTATAGAAAAAGGTTCAATATTATTTCATAATAATGATTTATTAAAGTTATCTGATTCTGAAATGTGTAATATAAGAGGAAATAAAATTTCAATGATATTTCAAGAGCCTATGATTTCATTAAATCCAGTCTTTACAGTTGGTAATCAAATACTTGAAGTTTTAAAAATACATAAAAAAGGATCAAAAACTGAAAATAAACAAAAAGTTTTAGAAATATTAAATAACTTAAAAATTCCTAACCCAGAGGAAATAATAAAAAAATATCCTTTTGAATTAAGTGGTGGTATGTGTCAAAGAATTATGATTGCCATTGCTATGGCGTGTAATCCAGAGATTATTATAGCAGATGAACCTACTACAGCACTAGATGTTACAACTCAAGCAGAAATATTAGATTTATTAAAAAATATAACTACACATAATAATTGTTCAGTGTTATTTATCACTCATGACCTTGGTATAATAGCAGAACTTGCTAATAGAGTAATTGTAATGTATAAAGGAAAAATAGTTGAAGAATGTGATGTATTAGAATTTTTCAATAATCCATTACATCCATATTCAAAAGCACTTATAAAATCTATGCCACAAAAATTCAATAAAAGATTTTTTTCTATAAAAGGTTCAATTCCTAGCCCTTATGAACATATAAAAGGTTGTCCTTATAATACTAGATGTGATAAATGTATAGACATATGCTTTATTAAAGCTCCTCCAATAAAAAAAATAAATTTTAATCATACAGTATGTTGTTGGCTTAATAAGGAGTGATTTTATGACAAATTCAAGTGATATTGATACTTTAATAGAAGTAAAAAATTTAAAAAAATATTTTCCCGTTAAAAATAAATTTTTTTCTAGAAGTAAATTGTATAATAAAGCAATTGATGATATATCTTTTTCTATAAAAAAAGGTAAGATTTTAGGATTAGTTGGTGAATCTGGTTGTGGAAAATCAACAGTAGGAAAAACTATATTAAATTTAATACAACCTACAGGAGGAACTGTAAAATTCAATAATAAACTAATTTTTGATGTTGAGAAAAATATTAAACTTCAAAAAGCACATCTAAACTCCATTAGAAAAGATATGCAAATAATATTCCAAGACCCTTACGGAAGTTTAGATCCTAAAATGACAATTAAAAATATAATATCAGAAGTAATAAAAAAACACAAAATAATACCTTCATCAGAAATTGAAAATAGATGTATAGAATTATTAAACTTATGTGGAATGGATAAAAGTTATTTAAATAAGTATCCTCATGAATTTAGTGGTGGACAAAGACAAAGAATTTGTATTGCAAGAGCTTTATCACTTAATCCTCAATTTATAGTGTGTGATGAACCTACAGCTGCTTTAGATGTATCAATACAATCTCAAATTTTAAATTTAATGTTGGATTTAAAAGAAGAACTTTCACTTACATATCTTTTCATATCTCATAACTTAAGTGTTGTTATGAATTTTTGTGATGATATATCTGTAATGTACTTAGGAAAAATAGTAGAAAGTGCACCAACAGATGAATTAAAAAGAAATCCACTTCATCCTTACACTAAAGTATTAATTTCATCAATGCCAGTAAGCCACCCTCTAGAAAAAAAACAAAGAATTTTATTAAAAGGATCTATTCCAAATGGAACAAATATCCCAAATGGTTGTCGCTTTCATACAAGATGTCCAAATTGTATGGATATTTGTAAAATAAAATCTCCTTGTTATAAAGAAATATCACCTAATCATTTAATAGCATGCCATTTATTCTAACAATTTAACTTTAATTATAAAAAGAGAAGATATTTAAAAATATCTTCTCCACATCATTTTAAACTACTAACCTACCTGGAATTAATAATTTATCACCAATTTGTAAATTATCTACATCTTCTAATTCATTTAATTTTATTATTTCTTCCATAGTTGTATTATACTTTTTAGCAAGTTTCCAAAGCGTATCTCCAGCACCTACAACATATATTGTTATACTTGCTTTCTTTTTAAGCTCTTCTCCCTCACCTTCAACTACATCATTTATAAATTCTTTTTTAATTTCAAATAAAACTTTTGCTGTTGTTATAACAGTTGCTTTTATAGCTATAGTATTAGCTTCTATTGAAGCCTCCATATTTTCTATACAACACTTAACCATAGCTTTCATATTTTCATTAGTTCCGTCTGTTTCTATAGCTATATTAAAAGGTATCTCCCCTGAAACTTTATCTAAATAATTTTCTTCATCACTAGTTTTATATATTACATTAACCTTTATATAACCACCAACTAAAACTTTATCTTTTACAACTGATTTTTCTGTTACTATAATATTACCTGAATATGTTATTATTTTTTCAGGTGTCATATCTCCTTCATTAATATATATATTGTCCTTTACTATTGTTTCATTATTATAAATACCTTGAAGCATACCCATTTCATATTCATCTTTAATTATATTTACAGGAAACTTAGGTGAATAAGCATCTGTTATTACGTCAATATTTTTCTTAGAAAAAGCTTTTATACTGCAATTAACTAAAACTTCTGTATTAACAATTCTTGATTCTCCTAAATCATCTTCTTGAACATTTATGTCCTTATTTTTTATATTATAATCTGCTAAAACTTGCATATCAGGAGTAACACCTGGAACTTCTAATTCTTTTGATAAATATATACTATCTTCTAAGCAATATATTTCTCTACTTTCATTGCTTAAATAAGCCATAAAAATCTTACAATAACATCCACAATATATTTTATCTTCCCCTACTTTTATTTCCTTTTTATAAAGTTCCATATTAGATTTTAATACTTTTGCAATTTGAGGCTTATCCATACTAACTCTTATAATGGACTTTCCTGTTATATCAACATTTTCATTTGCACTAGTACTATTTATAATTTCATTTTTCTTAAGTATTTCAATTCTTTCATCACCTTCAATGTCCTTTATTAATTCCAATTCCCTTCCTTTATATATTTCCCAATTAAAATTAAGTACTCCATCAATAGAAACTTTTCTCTCATTTATTATTTGAGCTTCAATATGTTCTACCTTACATTCTACTTCAAATACTAATTTATGTTCAGCTTCACCTAAATCTAAACTATTACTAAACTTTTGAGAATAGTTTACTGATGAAACTACCATTTCTTCTTCTTTAGCTAAATAAATAACTGTATAATCAACTTTTCCTTCTATATTTACTTTATCTCCTAATGTTTCTTTAGATAATATATAAGGATTAGCTTCTACCATAAGTACTCTCTCTACATCTGGATGAGTATCTGGTATTAAATATTCATCATTTAACATAGTTGCAGTATTACTTTCCTTTAATAACTGTTCAAACTGAACATTCTCTTTTATAACATCTATTTTGGACATTTTCATTCCTCCTTATAAACTTCCTACTACTATGTATATAAAAATATTCAAAATGTATTACTATTGTGATGATTATTTTATTTATTTTTATAAATATCAAATATTTTATCCATTTTAAGGTAAATTGTTTTTGTTATAAATTTCTATAAAAAATTTTTTAATTTTTTTGTTGACAAAAGTAGTTTCTTGTCGTAGTATAGTAAGTGGTTATTGACCATATAACCTCTCATAAATTCTCAATACCCTTTTATACCATAGT
>NZ_JAUNLM010000047.1 GCF_030532265.1 Clostridium sp.
AAATCCTGCGGTGGTTAAACACCGTACCGGTTCGATTCCGGTCTTCGGCACCAAGGATCTAAGATTTTTCTTAGATCCTTTTTTTATTTTCAAAAGTATTTTGTGGTAAATTTTTATTTTATGTATAAAAATATATATTAAGAAATAACAAAAAAATATATATATTGACATTATATAAATATTGAGAAATTTAATATTAATCCTTTTAATTCTTTAGTTTGTTCATAGTTATTAGAAATTTATTAAAATATCGAAAAATAAGATTAAATATAGAAAGTTGAATTTATTAAAGAAAATTGTCTTACGAAAGTTTGAATGTATAACATAAAATGACATATATCGAAAAGATAAGTTGCTATAATTTAATTACAATTTTTGGTAATTAACGGAGGGGGATATATGCAATACGGACTAAGTGGGGGAAGAATAAAAGGATTAAGTAAAAAAAATAGTAAAAAAATAGAATTAGGGGAAGATTCCTTTATTTTATGTATCATATTTATAACATCTTTATTGTTGAGTAGAGTAACAATAATGTTTGGTGAAGGTGATATATCTGGAGTATCACCTTTTGGATTGGCTTTTTTAATAAGCATAATTATGACAAAAACACAAAATAAAATATTGTCATCAGCAACTGGAGCTATTATTGGGTATTTTACAGTTAATGCTACGTTAAGTGATGGATGGATATACTTGACAACAGTTTTAACTATTTTAGGATATACATTTTTAGTAAATAAATTTAAAAAGAATATTAGCGTGTTAAGTTTATTTTTATTAATATTTTTAAGTTATACAATATATAATTTAATGATAGTAAAATATGATTTTGGCGTTAGTGTAACTATCTCTATACTTAATACAGTTTTAATTGTTCCAGTATATTTTGTTGTAAAATACAGTTTAAGATGTATTGGAGAATATAACACAAATTATTTCTTTAATACAGAAGAAATAATAAGTATAGCAATAATAATATGCTTAATGGCTGCTGGAATAGGTGAAATTTCAATAGTAGGAGTTTCAATAAAAAATATAATATCATTAGCTATTGTAATTTCTATAGCTTATATTGGTGGGTCAGCTAATGGTGCAGCTATCGGTATAACTATGGGGGTAATACTTGGAATCACATCAGGAGATATGATTAGTGGTATAGGTATTTATGGCAGCGTTGGTTTAATTGTAGGTTTATTTAAGGATACTGGTAAAATATTTTCATTTTTATCATCAATGATAGTATTTTTAATTTTATCTTTATATTCCAAAGGGCTATATGTTCAAGGGATTTTTGAAATATTAATTGGAGGTTTTATATTCCTATTAATACCAAAGAAAATATTAAAAACTTTAGAACTTGAACTTTGTAAAGAAGTTAAAATTGATGCAATGCAAGAAGAACATTTAAATCAAATAAAAGATGAATTTACAAGAAAAGTTCAAGGATTTGAGAATACGTTAGGGGTTGTATCAAAATCATTAAGAAATATATCTGATAATGATAAGCTTTCATACAAAAATAGAAGTACGGCTTTAATTGAAAATTTAGCTGATAGAGTTTGTGAAAATTGTGAAAATTGTAATAGATGTTGGGATAGAGAGTTCACTCAAACATATAATGCTTTTCAATTATTATTAAAGGGAAGAGAAGAGGGAAGAGATTATTTTCCTATGGAATTAGAAAAGAAATGTATAAATAAGTATGATTTAATAAGGAATTCAGAAGATGTATTAAATATATTAAATGCAAATGAAATAACAAAAAGAAAATTATCAGAAGGTAGAATTCTTATATCAAATCATTTAAATAATATGTCAAACAATTTATATAATATGGTTGGAGATATAAAAAGAGATATAGATTGGTGTTTAGATGTTGAAAGAATTGTTAGGAGAGAGTTAAACAAAAACTCTATAAAATATAAAGAGGTTTTCTGTTTTAATGATAAGGGTGGAAAGGTTAACATAAAAATAAATATGGAAAAATGTTCAAGATGTGATTATTGCATAAAAAATGTTCTTCCAGTAGTAAATAAAGTAATGAAAAATCCTATGATGATAAGTGATGAAGGGTGTAGGATAAAACCAAATAACAAAGAATGTTCAATACTTTTAAAAGAAATGCCTAAGTATAAAATAAAATCTTATGCAGGAGTTAGAGTTAAAGAGGGAGAGCAGTATACTGGAGATACATGTACTTTTGGAAATTATCCAGGTGGAAAATATGTAACTATATTAAGTGATGGTATGGGATCAGGTCCAGAAGCAGGTAAAGAAAGTAAAATAACTGTTGATTTAGTTGAAAAGTTTATAGAAGAGGGTTTAGGGATAAATACAGCTTTAGAAACTGTAAACTCTATAATGAGTATGAAATTTGAGGAAGATGAAAAATTTGCTACATTAGATTTAAATACAATAGATTTGTATACAGGAAAAGCCCATTTTTATAAGGTTGGAGCTGCTGCAAGTTTTATAAAGAGAGGAAATAAAATAAATAAAATATCATCAAATATGCCACCTTTTGGTTTGGTTGATAAGATAGAAGTTGAAAGTGTTGAGGAAATGATTAATGGTGGGGATTTAATAATAACATTAAGTGATGGAGTTTTGGATGTAGATAAAGATGGTGTTGGAGATTCCAAATGGCTTGAGGATTATTTAATTAAAAATGATAGTGATCCAAAAGATCTTGCTATGGACATATTAGAATATTCAAGAGATATTAATGGTGGAAAAATAAAAGATGATATGACTATTATAGTTTCAAAGGTTTATTCAGTGTATTAATGAATATAAATTAAATATTCAATTTTATTAGGTTAGTTAAAAATATTTGGTTTATGTAAATTAGCTAAAGCTTAAGATAAATAAGTTTTTATGAATCTAGTATATTACAATAAAAAGCTGGCTTATTGTCAGCTTTTTTATTGTAAGTTTCATTAATTTTATAGATTTATATAGTTTAGTACATATAATTTTAATATTACAAAAAACATAATATAATGTATCATATAAATAAGACAAAATTACGATTTAGCAAAGTTTACGTAGGAAGTGATAATATGGTTAAAGATTTTATTAGATATATTGATGAAAATAATCTTATAAATAAAGGAGATAAGGTGTTAATAGGTTTATCTGGGGGACCGGATTCTATATGCTTATTACATTTATTAAATAGTGTAAAGAATAAATATGAATTAAAACTTGGAGCTGCTCATATAAATCATATGTTAAGAGGTGAAGAAGCAATAAAGGATGAACAATATTCAAAAAGTTTTTGTGAATCGTTAGGTATTGATTTTTATAGTATTAGATTAAATGTTGATAAGATAGCAAAAGATAGAGGGGTATCAACAGAAACTGCTGGAAGAGACTGTAGATATAATTTTTTTAACTCAATAAAGGATAAATATGGGTATACTAAGATAGCTACAGCACATAATGCAAATGATCAAGCTGAAACTATTATTATGAGAATAATGAGAGGAACAGGTCTTGAAGGTTTAGGAGGAATTCCGGTATTTAGAGATAATTTATATATAAGACCAATATTGTTTTTAGAGAGAGAGTATATAGAAAAATATTGTGAAGATAATAATTTAAATCCAAGAATAGATAGAACAAATTTAGAAAATATATATAGCAGAAACAAAATAAGGTTAGATATATTGCCTTATATGCAGAAAAATTTTAATAATGATGTTATAAAAGCTATTAATAGAATGAGTTTGCTGCTTCAAGATGATAATGAATTTATAGATAATGAAGCAGAAAAATCTTTTAATAAATATTGCGAAGTTAAAGATGATGAAATAATAATTTCTGAAGAATTATTTTTAGAAGAAAGGGCAATAATTACTAGGGTAATAAGAAAATCATTAACTAAACTTTCAAAGAGCGAATATGATTTTGAGTTAAAGCACATAAAAGAAGTTATAAATCTTGAAAGTATTGGAACACATAAAAGAATAGATTTACCTAACAATATCTTTGCTGAAAATATATATGGTAAAGTATATATAAGAAAAAAGGATAGATTAAATAAAATAGCTAATAAAATAGAAGACGAAATAATAAAAAAAGAAGACTTAAATAATTTTAAAATTAATTTTTTAGGGTGTCTAATTGAATTTGAAGTTAAAACTAAAGAAAAAAGTTTAAAATTTCAAAATAATGACTTAATTAAGTATTTTGATTATGATAAAATTAATAGGTATGTTACTATCAGAAAAAGGAAGAATGGAGATAGAATAATTCCTTTAGGTATGAATGGAAGTAAAAAAATTAAAGATATATTTATAGATATGAAAATACCTAAGGACTATAGAGACGAAATTCCGGTTATTCAGTTTGATGATGAAATTGCTTGGCTTGTAGGGCTTAAAACATCAAACACATTTAAGGTAACAAGTAATACAAAAAAAATTATTAAAATAGAGATTAAAAGAGAGGAATTATAAACATGAGAGAAGACGTTAAAGAAATATTATTTGATGAAAATCAATTAGCTGAAAAAGTTAAAGAGTTAGGTAGTAGAATTAGCAAGGATTACAAGGGTAAAGATTTACTTGTAGTTGGAGTTTTAAAAGGATCAGTTTTATTTGCTGCAGACCTTATAAAGAATATAACTATACCTTGTGAAATAGATTTTATGGCTGTTTCAAGTTATGGTAATTCAACAGAAACTTCAGGTGTTGTTAGAATATTAAAGGATTTAGACCATAGTATAGAAGGTAAGCATGTTCTTTTAGTTGAAGATATTGTAGATAGTGGAATAACATTAAGTTATCTTTTAAAATATTTAAAGGCTAGAAGAGCTGAAAGTATTGAAATAGTATCATTATTAAATAAACCAGAAAGAAGAACTGCTGATTTAGAAGTTAAATATATCGGCTTTGAAGTTCCAAATGAGTTTATAGTTGGATATGGAATAGACTATGCAGAGAAGTACAGAAATCTACCTTATATAGCTATATTAAAAGAGGAAGTATATAATAAATAGATTTGGATAAATTGTATAAAGAATACATCTATGTTAATATGTAAAAAATAATTAAAAAAGAGAGGGGGACCTTGAATGAAGAAATATTCAAGTGCAGCTGTATGGATTGTTGCATTAGCTGTTCTGATTTTTGCATCAGTAGCTATGTGGGAAACAGGAAGTAAAGCGGATACTATTTCATATAGTTCGTTCCAGCAGAAATGGAACTCAAATCAAATAACTAAGATATATGTTCGTGAAGATAATATGACTATTGAAGGTGTTTTAAATGATAATAAGAAATTTATAACATATGCACCTAAAGAATTAGTAAATAAATTGATAACTGACAGTCCTAAAGGGGATGTTAAAGTTGATTTTGAAAAACCATCAAACACAAGTGCTTGGCTATCAATAATACCTACAGTTTTAACTATAGTATTATTCTTAGTGTTGTTATTTGTTATGACTCAACAATCACAAGGTGGAGGTGGAGGAAGAGGTGTTATGAACTTTGGTAAAAACAGAGCTAAAGTTGCAACACCAGATTCTAAGAAAGTAACATTTAATGATGTTGCTGGAGCTGACGAAGAAAAACAAGAATTAGAAGAAATAGTTGATTTCTTAAAAGAGCCAACTAAATATACAGAAATGGGGGCTAGAATTCCAAAAGGAGTTCTTTTGGTTGGACCTCCTGGAACAGGTAAAACATTGCTTGCTAAAGCTATAGCTGGAGAAGCTGGAGTTCCGTTTTTCTCAATTTCAGGTTCTGATTTTGTAGAAATGTTTGTAGGTGTAGGTGCATCAAGGGTAAGAGATCTTTTCGCAGATGCTAAAAAGAATGCTCCTTGTATAGTATTTATAGATGAAATAGATGCTGTTGGTAGACAAAGGGGAGCAGGTCTTGGTGGAGGACATGATGAAAGAGAGCAAACTCTTAATCAGCTACTTGTTGAGATGGATGGTTTTGGTATGAATGAAGGAATCATAATGATTGCAGCTACTAATAGACCAGATATATTAGATCCTGCTCTTTTAAGACCAGGTAGATTTGATAGACAAATAGTAGTTGGAGCTCCTGATGTAAAAGGAAGAGAAGAAATACTTAAGGTTCATACTAGAAAAAAACCTTTAGCAGAAGATGTTAATCTTGATGTTTTAGCTAAGAGAACTCCTGGTTTTGCAGGAGCAGATTTAGAAAACCTTACTAATGAGGCAGCTTTACTTGCTGTTAGAAGAGGAGATAAGTCTATAACAATGCAGGATATGGAAGAGGCTATAACAAGAGTGATAGCTGGTCCTGAAAAGAAAAGTAGAGTTATTAGTGAAAAAGATAGAAAGCTTACTGCTTATCATGAAGCTGGTCACGCAGTAGTTATGAAATCTCTTAAATTCTCTGATCCAGTTCATGAAATAAGTATAATACCAAGAGGTAGAGCTGGTGGGTACACTATGCATTTACCTGATGAAGATAGAGCATATACATCAAAATTAAGATTGAAAGATGATATGGTTGGACTTCTTGGAGGTAGAGTAGCTGAAAAACTTATATTAGGTGATATAAGTACAGGAGCTAAAAATGATATAGATAGAACAAGTGCTATAGCTAGAAGTATGGTTATGGAATATGGTATGAGCGAAAAGCTTGGAACAATATCATATGGTGCAGATCAAAATGAAGTATTCTTAGGTAGAGATTTAGGAAGAGGAAGAAACTTTTCAGAAGAAATTGGTGCTGAAATTGATAAGGAAGTTAAAAGTCTTGTTGATGAAGCTTATAGAAGAGCTGAGAAAATTCTTAAAGATAATATAGCTAAGTTACATGCTGTAGCAGGAGCGTTACTTGAAAAAGAGAAATTAGAAAGAGAAGAATTTGAAAGAATTTTTGAAGAAGCATAAATTTAAATAAGTATAAAGAGAGTCTATTAAAGACTCTCTTTTATTTTCTGGGAAATAACAAAAATAATATGATAATCATTGCAATAACACGAATAATTTGATTTATTTTATAAAAATAATTCGAAAAAATCTTTGGTTATAATATTTTTGATGGCATACTTTAGAAAAGTAATGTATAATAAAATATATTTATTTAAAAATAACGAATATTATTTAATGGAAAAGAGGTTATGGTATTGAAAAGTGATATAAAAATAGCTCAAGAAGCTAAAATGGAACCAATAATAAAAATTGCTGAAAAATTAAATTTAAAAGATGATGATATAGAGTTATACGGAAAATATAAATGTAAAATATCATTAGATATTTTAAAAAATAATGAAAATAATAATAAAGGTAAGCTAGTACTTGTAACAGCAATAAATCCAACTCCTGCTGGAGAAGGAAAATCAACAGTAACTGTTGGACTTGGAGATGCTTTAAGTAGAATGGGAAAAAGAAGTGTTATAGCGTTAAGAGAACCTTCACTTGGACCTGTATTCGGAATTAAAGGTGGAGCAGCTGGTGGTGGATATGCACAAGTTGTTCCTATGGAAGATATAAATCTACATTTTACAGGTGATATGCATGCTATAACATCAGCTAATAATTTATTAGCTGCAGCTATAGATAATCATATACATCAAGGAAATGATTTGAGAATAGACTCAAGAAGAATATTATTTAAAAGAGTTATGGATATGAATGATAGAGCTCTTAGAAATATAGTAGTTGGAATGGGTGGAAAGGTAAATGGATTTTTAAGAGAAGATGGATTTATGATAACAGTAGCATCAGAAATAATGGCAATACTTTGTTTAGCTACTGATTTAAATGATCTTAAAGAAAGAATGGGTAATATATTAATTGCTTATAATTTAGATGGTGAGCCAGTTTACGCAAAAGAATTAAATATTCAAGGTGCTATGGCATTACTTATGAAAGATGCTATAAAGCCTAATCTAGTACAAACGTTAGAAAACACTCCAGCAATAATTCATGGAGGACCTTTTGCTAATATTGCACATGGATGTAACTCAATACTAGCAACTAAACTTGCTTTAAATTTAGGTGAGATAGTTATTACGGAAGCTGGATTTGGAGCTGATCTTGGAGCTGAAAAGTTCTTAGATATAAAATGTAGATATGGGAATTTAAATCCAGAGTGTGTTGTAATAGTAGCTACAATAAGAGCTTTAAAGCATCATGGAGATGTTGTTAAAGCTGAATTGAATACACCAAACGTTGAAGCTTTAAAACTTGGTATATCAAATTTAGAAAAGCAAATTGAAAATATAGAAAAATATAATGTTCCAGTTGTTGTTGCTATAAATAGATTTGTTACAGATAGTGATGAAGAAATTGAATTTATTAAAGATTTTTGTAAATCAAAAGGTGTGAGAGTTGCACTTTCAGATGTTTGGGCAAAAGGTGGAGAAGGTGGAACTGAATTAGCTTCAGAAGTTCTAGATGTATTAAATAGCAATGAAGCTGATTTTAAAGTTTTATATGATGAAAAGGATAGTATAGAAAATAAAATTTTAAAAATAGCTGAGGAAATATACGGAGCTAATCATGTTAATTATACGCCAGCAGCTAAAAAACAAATAGCAGAACTTGAGAAATTTAATTTAGATAAATTACCTATATGTATGGCTAAAACACAGTATTCATTATCAGATAATCCTAATTTACTTGGAAAACCAGAAAATTTTGATATAACTGTAAAAGAGGTTAGAGTGTCAAATGGAGCTGGATTCATTGTAGCATTAACAGGAGATATAATGACTATGCCTGGGCTTCCTAAAGTTCCTGCTGCAAATAAAATGGATATATTAGATAATGGAGAAATTATTGGATTATTCTAATAATCTGTTAAACTCTTGACAAATACTGCCGAATTGTTAAAATTATATTGTTAAAATTAAGTTAGTTTATTGTAATAAAAGCAGCTTTGATTATAGCTGCTTTTAACTATATTAAGGTGGTGCTTTTATGATTTTGCTTGTCGATGTAGGGAATACTAACATAGTGTTAGGGGTAAACAAAGATGATAGCTATATAGCAAGTTGGAGAATATCAACAGATGCAAAGAAAACTTCTGATGAATATAGTATTCAAGTAATGCAGTTATTCTCACAAAGTGGTTTAAATCCAAAGGAAGTTAAAGGTATAATAATATCATCGGTTGTGCCTAATATAATGCATTCCTTAGAAAATATGATAAGAAAATGTTTTTGTAAAGAGCCTATTATTGTAGGTCCTGGAATAAAAACAGGAATAAATATAAAATATGATAATCCTAAAGAAGTTGGAGCAGATAGAATAGTAAATGCTGTTGCAGCTTTTGAATTATATAAAAAACCAAATATAGTAATTGATTTTGGTACAGCAACAACATTTTGTGCAATAACAGAAAAGGGTGATTATTTAGGGGGATGTATTGTTCCGGGGATAGGTATATCATCAGATGCATTATTTGAAAGAGCGGCAAAGCTACCAAGAATAGAGCTAGAAGTACCAAAAAATATTATATGTAAAAATACTACTGTAAGTATGCAGGCTGGTATTTTATATGGATATATTGGGCAAGTTGAATATATAGTAAATAAAATGAAAAAAGAAATGAGAAATAAATGTTCAGAAGAACCGATAGTTATAGCTACTGGAGGTTTAGCTAATTTAATAGCAAAAGAAACAGATGTTATAGATATAGTTGACGGAGAATTAACACTAGAAGGATTAAGATTAATATACAATAAAAATAAGGAGTAGTACTCGTATGAAAATAGGAAATCTAGAATTTAAGAATAATGTATTTCTAGCACCTATGGCAGGAGTAACTGATATTGCGTTTAGAGGACTTTGTAAAGAACAAGGATGCGGATTAGTATATACGGAAATGGTTAGTGCAAAAGCACTTTTTTATGGGAGTGAAAATACTAATAAGCTTTTAAGGATAGCAGATGAAGAGAGACCGGTTGCTGTTCAAATATTTGGTCATGAACCAGATATTATGGCAAAGATGGTTGAGGAGCATTTTAATAAGAGAGAAGATATTTGTATAATAGATATAAATATGGGGTGTCCAGCACCTAAGATAGTTAAAAATGGTGATGGTTCAGCTCTTATGAAAAATCCAGAGTTAGCTGCTGAAATAGTTAGAAAAGTAAAAAGTGTTTCTAACAAACCTGTAACTGTTAAATTTAGAAAAGGCTTTGATGAAGATAATATAAATGCAGTTGAATTTGCGCTTGCTTTAGAGAAGGCAGGAGCTGATGCTATTGCTATACATGGTAGAACTAGAAAGCAGATGTATGAAGGTAAAGCTGATTGGAATATAATTAAAGAAGTTAAAGAGCGTGTAAATATACCTGTTATAGGAAATGGTGATGTATTTACACCAGAAGATGCATTAGATATGAAAAGACTTACTAATTGCGATGGTATTATGATTGCAAGAGGAAGTATGGGTAATCCGTGGTTATTTAAACAAATTGAAAGGGTTTTAAATGGAGAGGAACCTATAGAAATAAGTCCTGAAGATAAAATCAATATGTGCATTAGACATTATGAGCTTGCTATAAAGTATGATGGTGAGCATAAAGCTATAAGAGAAATGAGAAAACATGCATCATGGTATATAAAAGGATTACCTAAATGTACTGAGATAAGAAATGTAATGAATACATTAAATGATAGCAAAGAAGTAATGAAACTTTTAGTTGATTATAAAAATGAATTAAAGCATTTAAAATTAAGATAAAATATTAACTTTTGAATAAAGTTTTTGCTTTATTCAAAAGTTGTATTATTTTTAAACATAAAAACAATTAATTAATACTATATATGAATAAAGTATATATGTATTTGGATATATAATATATAGTATGTAATTGTTTAAAGACACTAGATTTGTTGACATATTATATGCCCTGCTTTATAATATTTTAAATGAATTTCAATATTTGTAGGGCTCTAATAGTTTGAAAATATTATAGTAAAATATAGACCGATTTAGGTTATTAAAGGGGAGTTAAATATGAGTGAAAAGAAGAAATTTGTAATGACTTACGAAGGCGTAAAGAAACTTGAAAACGAACTAGAATACTTAAAAACAGTTAAAAGAAAAGAAATAACTGAAAAGATAAAAGTAGCATTAGGATACGGAGATTTAAGTGAAAACTCAGAATATGATGAAGCTAAAAATGAGCAAGCTTTTACAGAAGGAAGAATACTTCAATTAGAAAATATGCTTAAGAATGCTGAAGTTGTAGATGAATCAGAAATACCATCAGATGTTGTTTCAGTTGGTGCTAAGGTTAAAGTTAAAGATTATGAATTTGACGAAGAAGTTGAATATACAATAGTAGGTTCAGCAGAAGCAGATCCAATGGAATTTAAAATATCAAATGAGTCACCAGTTGGAGCTGGACTTATTGGTAAAAAAGTTGGAGATATCGTTGAAATAACAGTACCTGATGGAGTTAATAAATATGAAGTCTTAGAGATAAGTAGACAATAACGGAGGGATAATTAATGTCAACTGAGGAAATTAATGTACAAGAATTAGAAGCTCAGTTAAGTGAACAAGAGGCACTTAGAAGAGAAAAACTAGCTGAATTACAAGCAGCTGGAAAAGATCCATTTGATGTATATAAAGTGGAAAGAACTCATAGTTCAGAAGAAGTTAAATCAAACTTTGAAGAATTAGAAGGTCAAGTTGTAACTGTAGCAGGAAGAATAATGTCAAAGAGAGGACAAGGGAAAGTTGTATTCTCAGATATCCATGATAGAGACGGAAAAATCCAATTATTCATAAAGATTGATGCAGTTGGAGAGGAAAACTTAAAAGCATATAAGAGTTTTGACTTAGGTGACTGGGTTGCAGCAACAGGAGAAGTATTTAAAACTAAAACTGGTGAAGTTTCAGTTAAAGTTACAGATTTTGAATTAACTTGTAAATCATTAAAGCCACTTCCAGAAAAATTCCACGGATTAAAAGATCCTGATTTAAGATATAGACAAAGAGAAGTGGATATAATAACTAATCCAGAAGTAAAAGATACTTTCATAAAGAGATCAAAAATAATAAAAGCTATAAGAGAATTTTTAGATGAAAAAGGATTCTTAGAAGTTGATACACCAATACTTTCACCAATAGCTGGTGGTGCAGCTGCTAGACCATTTATAACTCACCACAATGCATTAGATATAGATATGTATTTAAGAATTGCTACAGAGTTATACTTAAAGAGATTAATAGTAGCAGGATTTGAAAAAGTTTATGAAATGGGTAAAAACTTCAGAAATGAAGGAGTTTCAGTAAGACATAATCCAGAGTTTACTGCTATAGAATTATATCAAGCATATGCTGATTATAATGATATGATGGAAATTATGGAAAATATGATTGCTTATGTATGTGAAAAAGTAAATGGAACAACTAAAGTAATGTACGAAGGAACAGAAATAGACTTTAAGCCACCATGGAGAAGAATTACTATGGTTGATGCTGTTAAAGAATATGCAGGAGTTGACTTTAATGAAATAAAATCAGATGAAGAAGCTCAAGCAATAGCTAAAGAAAAACATTTAGAATTCCCTAAACCACTTGATAAGGTAACTAAGGGAGAAGTTCTTAATATGTTATTCGAAGAATACGGTGAATCAAACTTAATTCAACCAACATTCTTAATTGATTATCCAGTAGAAATATCACCTCTTACTAAGAAAAAGAGAGGAAATGAAGAATTTACTGAAAGATTTGAAGGATTTGTATATGGAAGAGAAGTATGTAATGCATATTCAGAACTTAATGATCCAATAGTTCAAAGACAAAGATTTGAACAACAAGCTAAGGAAAGAGAATACGGAGATGATGAAGCATACATGTTAGATGAAGAATTCATGAGTGCTTTAGAAACAGGTATGCCTCCAACAGGTGGACTTGGAATTGGTATTGATAGAATGATAATGTTCTTAACTAATTCATCATCAATAAGAGACGTTATTCTATTCCCAACAATGAAACCAGCAAAATAATTGCATATATTAAGGATATCTCATTAGAGGTATCCTTTTTTGTATGTAATATTATTTAAAATAAAAAGCTCTTTTAAACATAATATAGTTTTATTAAAATAAATTAATTTAAATATAAAATAAAAAAGTTTTAAAAAATAGTTGCATTTTATATAAAAGATGATATAATATCAAATGTAGCAAATATTCCGCGATAGCTCAACGGTGGAGCACTCGGCTGTTAACCGATAGGTTGGAGGTTCGAATCCTCTTCGCGGAGCCACTTTTAAAATAATATTCCACGGTAGCTCAATGGTGGAGCACTCGGCTGTTAACCGATAGGCTGGAGGTTCGAGTCCTCTCCGTGGAGCCATTTTAAAAATATTCCGCAGTAGCTCAATGGTGGAGCACTCGGCTGTTAACCGATAGGTTGGAGGTTCGAATCCTCTCTGCGGAGCCATTTTTAATTTAGAATTTATGCAGTGATTTTAATCACTGCTTTTTTTATTAAATCAAGCTATATACCTTGACATATAAAAACCTTTTGGTAAAATAAATTTATGATTTAAAATTTAATAGATGCGTTGATAAAGAAGAGTAAATTTATATTTATTTAAAGAGAGATGATGGTAGGTGCAAATCATTAATAGATTAAATTGAAGGGAACTTTTGAGCATTTTAATTAGAAAGTTGGGCTTTAGCCAAGAAGGGTGGAACCGCGGAAAGTTTTTCGTCCCTTTATTGTGCTTAAGGCTTTTTTTATTATAAAAATTTTTGGAGGGATTAACAATGGCAGTAGAAAAAACTATGGAAAAAATAGTTGCACTATGTAAAAATAGAGGATTTATATTCCCAGGTTCAGATATATACGGTGGACTTGCAAACTCATGGGATTACGGTCCTTTAGGAGTAGAATTTAAAAATAACGTAAAAAAAGCATGGTGGAAGAAATTTGTTCAAGAAAGCCCATATAATGTAGGAGTTGATTGTGCTATCTTAATGAATAAAGAAGTTTGGGTAGCTTCAGGTCACTTAGGTGGATTCTCAGATCCATTAATGGATTGTAAAGAATGTAAATCAAGATTTAGAGCTGATAAATTAGTTGAGGATCATATGACTGAGAGTGGAGTAGAAGTTGCTTCAGCAGATGGTATGTCAAATGAACAATTAAAAGCATACATAGAAGAACATAATATAGTATGTCCTAAATGTGGAAAGATGAACTATACTGAAATAAGACAATTCAACTTAATGTTTAAGACTTTCCAAGGAGTAACTGAAGATGCTAAAAATGAAATATACTTAAGACCAGAAACAGCTCAAGGTATATTTGTAAACTTTAAACAAGTTCAAAGAAGTTCAAGAAAGAAAGTGCCATTTGGTATAGCTCAAATAGGTAAATCATTTAGAAATGAAATTACACCAGGTAACTTTACATTTAGAACAAGAGAATTTGAACAAATGGAATTAGAATTCTTCTGTAAGCCAGGAACAGACTTAGAGTGGTTTGGATACTGGAGAGATTATTGTTGGAATTTCCTATTAAATTTAGGGATGAATAAAGAGTGTTTAAGATTAAGAGATCACGAAGCTGAAGAATTATCATTCTATTCAAAAGCAACATCAGATATAGAATACTTATTCCCATTTGGTTGGGGTGAACTTTGGGGAATAGCTGATAGAACAGACTATGACTTAAAGAAACATGAAGAACATTCAGGTCAAGATATGAGCTACTTAGACCCTTCAAATAATGAAAGATATGTTCCATATTGTATAGAACCATCATTAGGAGCTGATAGAGTTGCTTTAGCATTTTTAGTTGATGCTTATGATGAAGAAGATTTATCAACAGAAACAAAGCAAGATTCAAGAGTTGTAATGCACCTTCATCCAGCACTTGCACCATTTAAGGCGGCTATATTACCTTTATCAAAGAAATTATCAGATAAAGCTCTAGAAGTTTATGGTGAGTTAGCAAAGAAATTCAATATAGATTTTGATGAAACAGGAAGTATTGGTAAGAGATACAGAAGACAAGATGAAATTGGTACTCCATTCTGTATAACAGTAGACTTTGATACATTAGAAGATGGAGCAGTAACTGTTAGAGATAGAGATTCAATGGAACAAGAAAGAATAAAAATAGAAGATTTAGAAGCTTATATAGCAAAGAGTTTAGAATTTTAATTATATAATTTTAAATAAATAAAGGGAGCATTTTTAAAATGCTCCTTTTATTTTTATATATAAATGTTTAAAAATAATTATTATGAAAATAATATTATAAATTGTAGTTTAAATTTTAAAATTATAATATTATTAATATATAAATATACAATATTTTATTGGTTTTGGGAGGTATAAATATGGCTGAGATATTAAATAAGAGAGTGTTTAATTTTTATGGAGAGATACAAGCGCCGGAAGAGTTGAATAAGTTTATAAATAATAATGAAAAAACTTTATTTGCAATAAAGACATTTAGAGATGCCGCAATAATTACTGATAAAAAGATATTGATATGTGATAAGCAAGGATTAACAGGCAAGAAAGTAGAGTATTTTGTAATACCCTATAGCAAAATAGTTACTTATTCTATTGAGACATCAGGAAGATTCGATTTAGATTCTGAAATTAAATTAACTTTGTCTGGAGGGCTTGAAATAGAACTTCAATTTTTAAAGGACAAAAATATGAATGACTTATTATTTAAAGTTTTTAAAGTAATAGATGAATATGTAATAAAATAAAAGGTACTATCTTTAAGTACCTTTTTTATTTCTTTAAATAATAGATATTTAATAAAAAATAAAATAAAATTATTTAGATTTATTTAAATTAGTATATATGATATTTTACAGTAGTTAAAAATAATAATATATAGTGTTATAATTAAAAGCAAATGGGACAAAATTAAAGACGACTCATAATATAAGTTGAGGGCAAGGAAGACTTGGAGGCAAAGTATGAGAAAAGATTTTAAAGAATTTAAAGATTTTATAAGAGATAAGAAAGTAGCTGTAGTAGGTATAGGGGTTAGTAACATTCCTCTTATAAATTTTTTGGTTAAATTAGATGCAAAAGTAACAGCTTTTGATATAAAAACTGAAGATAAGCTTGGCATGATAGCTGAAGAATTTAAAAATAAAGGTGTAAAACTTTCACTTGGAGAAAATTATTTAGACAATTTAAGTGGATTTGATGTTGTATTCAAAACTCCTTCTATGAGAATTGATTGTGATGCTTTGGTTAGAGCTAAAGAAGAAGGGGCATACATAACATCAGAGATGGAAGAGTTCGTTAGATATTGTAAAGGAAAAATTTATGGAGTAACAGGTAGTGACGGAAAAACAACAACAACAACTATAATATCAAAATTATTAGAAAAGCAAGGATATAAAACTTGGGTTGGAGGAAATATAGGTACACCTCTTTTTTCTCAAATAGAAGATATAAAAAAAGATGATATGGTAGTTTTAGAGTTATCAAGTTTTCAACTTATGACTATGGATTTACCTATAGATGTAGCTATATGTACAAATTTAGCACCTAATCATTTAGATATGCATAAAGACATGCAAGAATATATAGATGCAAAGAAAAATATATTTTTATATGGAGAAAAGGATGGAGTATTAGTTGTAAATAGAGAAAATGAAATAACATATTCATTCGAAAAAGAAGCTAAAGGTGAAGTTAGAGAGTTTAGCTCAAAAAGAATATTAAAAA
>NZ_JAUNLM010000123.1 GCF_030532265.1 Clostridium sp.
CATGTAAATGGTGGAACTATGGTAGATAGTTAAAAACTTTATATAAAAAAATAAGACTGTTTTAAATAAAAACAGTCTTATTTTAATTCTATTTATGGTACTGTTCTCTGTATCAATATTAAATGATATTTTTCATATTGTAAGATTTTTGCCTATTATTCAAATATAAATAAACTCTTTCATATTTCCTTAAATAAATGTTCTCCAAAATCTTTTAATTATTTTGATAATCTTTCATATTTTATTTCTTTACTATTTATTCTTAAATTATTTACTTAAAATAAAGTATTTTGCATTTGTAAATAAATTATATATCGAATTTTTATTTTTTATATATTCATACAATAATATTTAAGTTCAATACACTCATTCCAATATTTCTTAACATAAAAGAAGAAGCACCCTTTATAGATACTCGTTCTTTTTTTCTAACTTAGTATTATTTAATTCCCAAGAAATATATTTAAATATTTCCCTATCTAATAAATTTTTTTGAATATAATCTAATTCTTTATAACTAATACTAAATCCATGTGCTACTTTATTTCTAATTTCTCTTATATTATGTAATTCTTCTATAATCTCCTTTTGGGATAAAATATCTAAATTCAATTTTTGTAATTCATTTATAGCATCTACTAATCTTATTTTTCTAATATTTTTACCTGTCTTTTGTGATATAAGCTTTTTTAATTCTACTTCTAAGACACCTAAATAATTTAATGCAATGCCATTATAAGATATTAATTCTTTACCATTCTCTCTATCATTATATTGTTTTTCTGTTGCATAAGCCGTAGCTAATGAGTATAAACTATTTTCATTAAAATTAATATATTTAGTTTTATATTTAGTATATTCATTATACAAATCATCTAATGAGTTCCAAATCGGGAATATTATTATCTGTTCATTTAAATTATATTTAGAATTATCTTCTTTATACTCAACTTTAATATCTGCTAATACATCTCCGTATCCCACATAAATATTTAATGATTGTATTTTTCTTTCTTCTAATCCCTGCAAAATTGCAAAATATACAGTTTCAAAACAAACCCTTATAGCTCCATAATCAATAGCTTCGTACTTAGTATTTTTAGTTGCAAACTCTAATATTATTCCTTGCATCTCAAACTTTAACAGTGCTCTTTCAGTAGTATTTAGTATATACTTAGGATCTCTATTTAGTAAATTCAATACATTTTTATTTTCTTTAGTTATTTTATTTTCTCTTAAAAACTCATTATATTTCTTTCTAGGCTCAATTGAGAAATCCATAAGCTTTCTTGCCATAAGTAATATTTCATTATCATCATTATTACCTTCTTTTAATAAGTTAATTATTTCTTCTAAATTAATTAAAGCATACGCTTTAATTCCGCTAAACTTTGTTATATTATTAAAGTTAAAATCTTCTAATTTTTCTTTTAAAACTTCTTTATTTTTTTCCCTATTTAATTTTTGTTTTAATTTAATTTCTTTTAATTTTTTCCTTTTTTGTAATCTCTTAGCCATTTTATACCCCTTCCTAATATTTAGCTATCCCTAAAAGCAATATATTGCTTTCTACTTTTATATATTTTTTTATCTTAATACTCAAAAATCAAATTCTCTCTTGTTTATTACTATAAACCTAATAATTATTTAATATATTATAATTATTTATTAGATATACAATCATATACCTAAGTAATTAAAGTTTTCATAAACTATTATTATAGCATCAACTCAAATTACTATTTTTTATTTCCAAAATTATCTATAAATATATAATATCATTTACATTCCTTTAATTCTATATTTTTTTGATTTATCATATATTTATTAGAATATATTTTTAACTTTTTTAACAATATATAACTTCAATCTAACATTTTACTAGATATTTAACTAAATTATTTAATTCTCATGAATTAAGTTTTTTTAATTTCTTCAAAAATTTAATCATTTATATTTTTTAATTCTCAATATAGTAAATTTTAATAATATAAAATAGATTTTATTACCTATTATAAATTTTAATCTAGTAAAATCCTCCGTTATTTATGGTATGGTTCTCCGTATCAGTATTAAGTGAGGTTTTTTTTCTATTTTAGTACCTCTATTA
>NZ_JAUNLM010000048.1 GCF_030532265.1 Clostridium sp.
CATACAGAAGCTATATGTACTGGTTCTTTAGCAGGTCATAATGCAGTTAGATATTTTATGGGAATGCCTTTATTATCTTTACCTACAAGTTTAGCAATAGGTGATATAATTTCTTATTCAAATGAAAGAATTACAGAAGGTAAAGATAGAAAAAGTAGATATACTTTTGCAGGATCTATATACTTTAAAAGAATGCAAGAAGAAGGATTATATACAACTGATATAGATTTAATAAATAAAAAAATTAAAAAACTAAATTTAGATAATATATTTAATCAAAAATTAGTTTAAATTATAAAAAATTAATGTAATATAATATTATTAAATAATTATTGTACGGAGGATTAAATTATGGGACTTATGAATTTTTTTAAAAATACCTATAATAATGAACCTATTGAAGAAGAAAAAGATACGCCAATAGGTGGTTTTAACAATTGGAAAGAAGCTTTGGAATCAATGAAAAATGATCAAATTAACAGGCATAAAGAAAATATAAGTAATTATTTAGAAGAATTAATAAACACTAAAAATATAAATGATTTTAATATAGATAGCTTAAATAAAATAATAAATGAAAAAGCAATTTATTTTGAAGAAAATAAAGAAATATTAGAAAAAAAGTATAATGAAATAGATTATGATAAATTAATTTTAAAATTTAGCAACGATATAATAAATGAGTATAATTAAATAATTATACTCATTTACTTTATAAAAAACTAATAATTAATTCCACATTCTTTTATACTATTTATATCATCAGAACTACATGGTGTAACAGCGTAAGTCATATTACAATTATTACATTTACAAATTAACTTATCCATTATAAAAGTATTTCCACAAGAGCAAGTTATATTATGTAATTTCTTTGTTTGCATATTTTCAAATCCCTTACTTCTAACTAAATCTGCAACTTGTTTTCCATTATTTATTGTTGAACATCCACAAGACATTTTAAATCTCCTCCTAATTTTTAAAATAATGATATTATTATACTTAAAATTAAATATTTTTTCTGTAACATATGATACATCACAATTTTTTATAAATATAATATAGAATATTATTTTAAGTTTTACAAAAAATAATCATGAAATACACTTAATAAAATGAGGTGATTATTTGATTGATAATACTTTTCCTAAAATTTTTGATTTACAAGAAGAATTAAATCAACCTGGAATTGAACAAAAAATGAATCCAAAACCTGTATATGAACATAAAGATTATATGAATAATGGTAAAAGATTAAATGGGAAAATTGCAATAATAACAGGCGGTGATAGTGGAATTGGAAGAGCTGTTAGTTTAGCTTTTGCAAGAGAAGGAGCAACAGTTGTAATTGTATATTTAAATGAAAAAGAAGATGCAGACGAAACACTAAATTTAATAAAAAGATATAATAATAATTCTATAGGCATACAAGGTGATTTAGCTGATTATAATTTTTGTAAAAAGGTAATAAAAACAGTATCAGAAAAATATGGCATTATAGATATATTAGTTAATAATGCTGCTCAACAATATCCAGTTAAGTCAATATTAGAATTAACAAATGATCAGTTAATAAAAACATTTAGTATTAATGTATTCTCAGCCTTTTATTTAATTAAAGAAGCTCTTTCTTATATGAGTCCTGGAAGTTGTATAATAAATACTACTTCTGTTGTAGCTTATCATGGACACAAGGAACTTATTGATTACTCAGCTTCTAAAGGCGCATTAACATCACTTACTAGAAGCTTATCATTAAGCTTAGCAGATATGGGAATAAGAGTAAATGCAGTTGCGCCAGGTCCAATATGGACTCCGTTAATACCAGCATCATTTAAAAAAGATCAATTTAAAAGTTTTGGATCTAATACAGTTTTAAAAAGACCAGGGCAACCAGTTGAATTGGCAGAAGCATATGTTTTTTTAGCTAGTCAAAATGCTTCTTTTATAACTGGAGAAACTATACATGTTAATGGTGGAGAAATGATTAATAATTAAATTTACATTAAAAGGAGATTTATAATGGGTAAAAATAAGAAGAATATACAAAAAGGTGGAGCATTATCAAATTCTAAGATTAAAAGTTACAGAGAAAATTATAATAATGAAAATAAAACAAATAACAACCATAATCAATATTAGATTATATTAGCGAAGAAAAAGTTATTTTTCTTCGTTTTTTTATTTATGATTCAATAATATTTAATTTATTAATGAAAATTTTTTAATTTTAAGTTATAATAATTAGATGTGATTTACTACAGAAGCTATAAATTATTAGGAGGTATAAATGAAATATAGTATAAATGTACCAGTTGAATTTGAAGCTCGTGCAAAAGAAATGTTAATTAGTATAGATACTTTTTGTAATAATGTACTAAATGATGATTATTATAAAAAATGCATTAAATTAGTAGAGTTTTTAGCAAATACTGATGAAAATAAATTATTAAGAGGTAAAGTTAATACTTGGTCTGCTGGAGTGCTTCATGCAATCTTTTTTGTAAATGATACACTTAATAAAAAAGGTATAAGAATGGATGAATTAGCAGATTATTTTAAAGTTTCAGAGGGAACTATAGGTACTAAATCAAGAGAAATAAGAAAATTATTAAATATAGATAAAACTTCAAAGGAATGGAAAATAGAAGATTTATCTTCAAATGTTGAATGTTCAGGATGTAATTCTGAAAATAATGTTATTAATTTGTTCGATAATGCATTAAAATTAGATGATGTAGAAAAAGGGGCAAGTGAACTTAGAAAATGTGAAGAGCTTCTAAGAACCCAACTTGGACAAGACTACTTTGATAAATTTAAAGGTCAAATAGGCTTTTCTGCTGAAGGAGATTTTTACTTAACAATATTATCAACTTTATCTAATTATGAATTTGCTTTAGGTAATTATGATAGAAGTTTTAATATAGAAAAAGAAATATTAAATTTAGATGATTATGATTCTAGAAATGTAAGACATTCAATAGTGTTTAGAGCTTTAATGAATAAAGACTATGAATTTGCAAATTATATATTAGACAAGTATAGTGATGAAGATTGTATATTCTTTAAATATGGAAGAGTATTATATTATTACTATACAAATGATAGAAAAAATGCTAGAAAAGCCTTAAAAAAAGCTTTAAAACATAATCATTATTTTATAGATTGTTTAGTAGGAAAAATAAATCTAGTTGATGGTGAAATATCATCATATAGAAAAGGTAGTTTAGAAGAAGCTAGTTTATGTATAGAGTATAGTTTACCATTATGGACTAACGAAAAAATAGGAAAATGGATTATTAAAGCTTTAAATAAAATAAAATAAATAAAAAGCAAGATTTAAATCTTGCTTTTTATTTATGCTTTAATATATTATTACATTTATACATAAACATATATATAAAGGAGTTAATTTTGGAGGTAGATAATTTGGATTTTCTTCTTTATTTAGATGAATTATTGCTTAGAGGAATTTTTTCTATAACAGCTGAGGGATACATAGAAATTTTTTCACGTAAGAGAATATGTGATAAATCATTAACTGGAAGATTACATTGTGAAAATAAAGAAAGTGATTATTATGAAGACCGATTTTCAAAAGATAAAAGAGAAGGATATAAAGGATATACAAATTCTGATGCAAATACAAGAACAGTAGGATCAGAAAGTGATGAAATACTAGAAAATAGAGGTGCAATTAGAATTGAAGAAGAAGAAAAAAGAATTTATACTTTGTTTAGCTTTCATAATAAGTTAATAAATAATCTTTCTAAAAATAATCAATTAAAAACTATTCAAAACTTATGTAATGATTCTATAATAGAGGGGGACTATATAAGTTTAAATGGTCTTGTATGTCATGAGTCATTATATGAGTATATATCATCTCTTAAATTAATAATAGATTGTTTTGGTGTGGATAAACTAAATAGCATAAGAAAAGGAGATTCTATAATTGACTTTAATATTATAGATAGATTCCTTTCTGAGATGCAAATTAAATTAAGTGCTAATAATACTACTGATTTAATAGTACAATGTAATAATAGAGATGTTATATTAACTGTTAATAACTCATATTTTTTTAATAATAATTCTAATAAATTTGATAATATAGATTGCAATGTTAATATATTAGGTAAATTAGTTAAAAAATGTTCTAATAATAATAACATTCACTTTTTAAGAAAAACTGGACAGCAAAGTTTTAATGAACAAATGCTTGCTAAATGTATTAAAGAATTTGATTGTTTATTAGATATAGGTATAGTTCCACCTAAATGTCCAAGAATAAAGTGTACAGAAAATTCTTTTCAAGTAATTCCAATAAGTATGTATATATAAAGAAAGGATACTATACAAATGATTAATTATATAAATATATACTATCATATAAAAAAGCTTGATGAAAAATTTGTATTATACTATTTAATAAAAGATATTAATGATATAACCTTGATGAAAATAAGAAAAAAATTAAAGAGTGATTCTTTTAAAACAGCACATTATCATGGATTATATTATATTTTAAAAGATATAGTTTGTTTAATAGAACTAAAAAAAATAGATAAATATAGCAAAATAAAATTATTTACAGATAATAAAGATATAATATACAAAATAAACAATAATTATTTTACATTAAATGAAGATTTGGAATATATAAGCTTTTTCTTAAATCAAATATATGATTATAGTGCAATTTTAAATAAAAATGTATATGATATTATAAGAAAAAGTAGAAGAGTATCATTTTCATTATATAATGAATGTAAATGCATAGGCAAAACTTACAAAAAACTTATAAATAGAAACAGTACTTTAGTAATGTTAAAAAAGAATATAGAAACCTCAGAAGAAATTATATTTTTCGATTTTGAAATGAATTGCTTAGAAAATTTTAATGATGTAGAGATAATAAGTATTGGTGCTGTAAAAACTGATATTCATGGTAATATAAATTCTAAATTTTATGAGCTTATTAAACCAAAAAATATTTCAAAATTAACTTCAAAGTGTATAGAAATAACATCATTAAATCAAAATGATATAGATAATGCAAATAACTTTGAAACAGTGTTTGAAAAATTTTCAATATGGTGTGGAAATAAAAAGAAATTATTTATATACTGGGGTGGAAATGATATAAAAGTATTAAAAAATGATATAACTAGAAATAATTCAAATTTAGTAAAGATTTATTAGAAATTGAAAATGCTTTATCTTTAAAAAATGCTTTGTCAAAATATAATATTGAATTCTTAGGCAATCAACATGACTCTTTATTTGATAGTATTAATTTATCTATATTATATAAAAACTCTATGATTTAAACTTTAAAATAAAAAACAAATGCAATTATTAGCATTTGTTTTTTATTTTAAAGTGGATAAAAACATCCAATTATAATTCCAAGTATTAACCCACCTAAAACTTCAAAAGGTGTATGACCCAATAATTCTTTTAATTTTTTATTATCTAATTTAAATGTATTATCTTTTGATAAAATTAAGTTTAAAAGTTTTGCATGTTCACCAGCAGCACGTCTTATTCCCATTGCATCATACATTACAATAGATGCAAATACAAAAGCTAGTGCAAATATTGATGAGTCAAAACCATTTATTCTTCCTATTCCAATTGCTAAAGAAACTATAAAAGCTGAATGAGAACTTGGCATACCACCAGTTTCAAATAGCCTATTTAAATCAAATTTTTTTGTGTAAAAATAACCAAATACTATTTTTAATGCTTGAGCTATTATTAAAGATAATACACTTAAAATAATTAATTGATTTTTTATTATCATACTTATCACTCCATATATTTATTATACAATTTTATAGTATAAATATAATAGATTTTAAAATAAAATTTTAATTAAACGATGTAAATAAATATTTAATTAAGAAAACTTTTCAATATATTGTTAACTTATATTAAAAAATTTCTATATAAAATCAATTTAATTGTTTTATAAGTATTATAATATTTTTGAAATTATAGAAAAAATTTATCTTTATAAATAATATTTTTATATTTTTAGTTAATAATAAGATAGAATTATTTTTTAAGGAGCTGATAAATATACAAATACAAGTTATTACATCTATAATTTCTGCATGTTCAATATTAGCTGGTTCTGCAATGGGAGCTTGGTTTAGTTGGATTATAAATAATAAAATGCATAAAATTCAAAGAGAAGAACAACTTAATTTAATAAATTATAATAGAGATTATGAAAATCTTTTTAAAATAAAAGCAGTATGTGAAAACGCTAATACGATAAGGTTAGATATTTGTACATCTATTTATCAAAGCATACGTACAATATTAAATAAAGATGAATTAGGCTATATTTACACTATACCAATAAATAAAAATTTCTCATGTGCTGTTGCATCTCTCAGTGATAAATACACAATAAGAGAACTTAGTTACCTATATCAATTATATGGAATTATTGAAAAATTAAATAATGATATTTTAAACTTAGATATTGAAAATAAAAAAAATAAAGAACAAATATTATTAGGATTTAAATATATACTATTTAAAATATATGGCTATAATTATTTATCTATTTTAAAAGAAGACATAGAAAAGTTATCTTATGAAGATTTATATAAAAATTCATACATAAAAGAAGGTTATAAAAATATTTTTATTAAATTGGATTGTTCCTGTAAAGAAGAAGCTATACTTAGAAAAAAATTTATAAGCAAATCATCAAAAATAAAAAAATGCTAAAATAGTACATATTAATATGTACTATTTTAATAGCATTTTTTTTAGTTTATCTAATGTTGATTTCGTTTTATCTAAATTAAGAACATATTCATCTAAATTTGCATTTAAAAAATTTAATCCCCTATCTGTTATATGATATACCTTTTTACTTCTTTTATTAGATAAATCTTCACCACTCCATTTAGAAACTACATACTCTCTATCTTCTAGTTCATATAAACTTTCATAAACAGTACTAGAAGATACTGGGAAAGGCATAGTAGTTGAATCAAACATATCTCTAAAATCTGTAAGAATTTTATTTCCAAAAACAACTTCTCCTTTTGAAAGTTCCTTTAATATATAAAGCATATATAACATTTTTGTATTAACAACATTTCTTGGAGCGATAATACGATTACGCTTGTCCATAAATTAAACCTCCTTATTTAAATATATAATTATATTTTAACAAAATATATAAATAAACAAAAATAAATTACTCAACAAATTGAAAAAAAAGAATATTATATAGTAACAGAAGAAAAGGAGTGGTAAACTCATGAATAGATGTTGTAATAATTATAATTGTAACAGATGCAATAGATGTGGATATAATAATAACTATAATAATTTTAATAACTGTAGAGGTAGAGGTTGTGGATTTGGCGGTTGTGGAATAAGTCCATTGTTATTGTTATTATTTTTTAATGGTGGATTTTTCTTTTAAATAAAAAGCTTAGGTGTTTTTCACCTAAGCTTTGTTTATTAATTAAAGTACTATATTTTCTTGTAAAACCTTAATTTAATATATATAATCATATAGGAATAGAAAGATGGAGTGATATTTTATGGAAGAAAGATTACAAAAATTTATGGCTAAATGCGGTGTTGCATCAAGAAGAAAATGTGAGCAATTTATATTAGAAGGTAAAGTAAAAGTAAATGGAAAAGTTGTAAATGAATTAGGAGTAAAGGTTATTGAAAATAAAGACAAAGTTGAATTTAATAATAAAATAATAGTACCTGAAGAAAAAAAAGTTTACTTTGCTTTAAATAAGCCAGTTGGATATATAACTTCATTAAAAGATGAAAAGGGAAGAAAAACTATTTTAGATATAGTTAAAGTTAATGAAAGAATATTTCCAATAGGGAGATTAGATTACGATAGTTCAGGTTTGTTAATTCTTACAAATGATGGAGATATATATAATAAAATAATACACCCAAGAGTTTCTATAGATAAGAAATATATAGCAACAGTAAAGGGTAAATTTACAAAAGAAGAAATGATTAAATTTAGTAATGGAGTTGATATAGGAGGTTATATAACTTCTTATGCTTCTATCAAAGAAATCTCTTCTAAAAACAATATTTCCACAGTTGAAATAATAATTCACGAAGGAAAAAATAGACAAATAAGAAAGATGTGTTCTACATTTGGACATGATGTTATAAATCTTAAAAGAGTATCTATTGGAGAAATTTCTCTTGGGTACCTTAAGACGGGAGAGTATAGAGACTTAACTGAAGAAGAATTAAACTACATAAATTCATTATAATTATTATAGAAAGAAGTGTTAAATATGTTTAAATACGTATCTGATATTAGTGAACTATCACACTACATAATAAAAAACTTTTTAACAAATAAAAATATAGCAATTGATGCTACGTTAGGTAATGGACATGATACAGATTTTTTAAGTGACCAATTTTCCAGTGTATATTCTTTTGATATACAAAAAAATGCTTGTGATAGATACAAAGATAAAAAAATTTCAAATGTTACTGTAATTTGTGATTCTCATCATAAACTAGACAAATATATAAATTCTAAAGTAGATTGTATAATGTATAATCTTGGTTTTTTACCTGGAGCATCAAAAGATATAACAACATTGCATGAAACATCTCTTCTTAGTATAAAAATAGGATTAAAACTTTTAAATAGCAATGGAATTATGTCTATATGTATATATACTGGGCATGATGAAGGAAAAAAAGAAAAAACTTGCATATTAGATTACTTGGAAAATTTGCCTAAAAATGAGTTTGGGGTAATGATTCATAAATACTTAAACAGAAGCAAGACTGCACCAATGCTAGTTATTGTTGAAAAGAAATAACTTTTAAAAACTTAATTTTAAGCATATAATTCGACTTGAACTTTATATAATAAACTTAACACACATGAAATTTTTATTGAAAAATATATCATTTAATGTTAAAATTATATGACTAAAGATTGTTATAAGTAGGTAGATAATTATGGATAAGAATTTGAATGAAAATAAAGATTTAATGCGATTAATACAAATTAAGTTTCAAAGATTAAGTAAAGGACAAAAGTTAATAGCTGAATATATTTTAAATAATTATGATAAAGCAGCTTTTATGACTGCAGCTAAACTTGGAATATCTGTTGGGGTGTCAGAATCAACTGTAGTTAGATTTGCTAATGAACTTGGATTTAGTGGATATCCAAAGTTACAAAAAGCACTTCAAGAATTAATAAAAAATAAACTTACTACTGTTCAAAGATTAGAATTATCTAATGAATACATATCAGATAGTGATTCATTAAAAGGTGTTTTAAAGGCAGATATTGAAAATATTAGAGCTACTTTAGAAAAAATTAATCCAGATGTATTTGAGGAAGTTGTAAATGAAATATTTAAAGCTAACAATATATATATTTTAGGGTTAAGAAGTTCAACTGCTGTAGCAGAATTTTTAGGATTTTATTTAAATATAATACTTCAAAACGTGAGAACAGTTAGATATGGTATATCTGATATTTTTGAGCAGATGATAAATGTTAAAGAGGGGGATTTAGTAATAGGAATAGGCTTCCCAAGATACGCTTCAAAAACTATAGCTGCTCTTGATTTTTCAAAAAATAAAGGAGCAAAAGTTGTAGCTATAACAGATAGCTTAATATCTCCATTAGCAGCTAAAGCTGATTTAACATTGATTGCTCAAAGCAATATGGCATCATTTGTAGATTCTTTAGTAGCGCCTCTTTCTCTTATTAATGCTTTAATTATTTCTGTTGGAATGAGAGAAAAAGAAAATATAGCTGATATATTTGGATCATTAGAAGCTATATGGCAAGACTATAATGTATATCAAATCAATAATAAAACAATTGGGGACAATGATAATTAATAGTTTTTAATTTAGATGTGTATTTTTTAGTACACATCTTTTTTTATATGCTTTAGTATAGTAAAATGATTTTAGCATAATTTAAGGAGCTGATTAAATGAAAAAAGTAGTAGTTATAGGTGCAGGCCCGGCAGGAATGATGGCTGCAATAACTGCAAGTAATTGTAATGAAGTAATTTTATTAGATGGTAATGATAGATTAGGTAAAAAATTATTTATAACTGGAAAAGGTCGTTGTAATGTAACTAATAATAAAGACATATCTGAATTTTTTGATTACATACCTGGAAATCCTTATTTCCTTTATAGTGCTTTATATACATTTACAAATGTAGATACTATAAATTTTTTTGAAAAAGAAGGTATAAAATTAAAAGTTGAAAGAGGCGGGAGAGTCTTCCCAAAATCTGATAAATCTTCAGATATTATAAAAGGTTTAAAAAATGCACTTCAAAATAAAAATATAAAAATAATGTTAAATAGTTTAGTAAAAGATATAATAAAAAAAGATGATAAAATTGTTTCCGTTATATTAGAAAATGGTAAAGAAATATTAGGAGATCATTTTATTTTAGCAACAGGAGGAGCTTCATATCCGTTAACAGGTTCAAAAGGGGATGGCCAAAGATTTGCAAAAAATATTGGTCATAATATAAAAGAATTAAAACCATCTTTAGTTCCAATAGAAATAAAAGAACCTATCGTCACAGAATTAATGGGATTATCTTTAAAAAATATATCTTTGAAGATTTACGAAGATAATAAAAAAGTATATGAAAATATAGGTGAAATGATTTTCACCCATTTTGGAATATCAGGTCCTTTAGTTCTAACTGGTAGTAGATTTATAAAGGATAATAAAAAATATAAGGTTTCTTTAGATTTAAAACCTGCTTTAACTGAAAAAGAATTAGATTTAAGAGTTCAAAAAGATTTTAAAAAATATATAAACAAAGATTTTAAAAACTCATTAGATGATCTATTACCTAAAAAATTAATTCCTGTAATAATTAGATTATCTAATATAGATGAAAATAAAAAGGTAAATGAAATAACTAAAGAAGAAAGAAAAGGTCTTGTTTTTCTAATAAAGAATTTTAATCTTAATGTAAAAAATTTAAGATCTATTGATGAAGCAATTGTTACTGCTGGTGGAGTAGATACAAAAGAAATAGATCCATCAACTATGAAAAGTAAACTTATAAAAAATCTATCTTTTGCAGGAGAAGTTATTGATGTAGATGCATTTACTGGAGGGTATAATGTACAAATAGCTTTATCTACGGGATATGTTGCAGGTAGCAATATTTAAAAGACTTGTTATAAAATAAATAAAATTATATAATTAGTTTTGTAATTGTTTATTAGAAAGGTGGAGAAATTTTGAAAATTTCAGTTGCAATAGATGGTCCTGCAGGTGCAGGAAAAAGTACAATAGCTAAGTTAGTAGCTAAAGAATTTGATTTAATGTATATAAATACAGGGGCTATGTATAGAGCAGTAGCTTTAAAAGCTTCACAAAATAATTTAAAACCAAACGATATTGATAAAATATGCGAATTAATAAAAACTATGGAAATGCATTTTGAAAATGATGATTTAATTTTAAACGGTAAAAATGTTCAAGAAGAACTAACTATGCCAGAAATAAGTTCTATAGTTTCAGCTTATGCATCAATACCTGAAGTTAGAAAAATGCTTGTAAAGCTTCAACAAAATATGTCTAAAAAATATAATGTTATAATGGATGGTAGAGATATTGGAACTGTTGTTTTAAAAGATTCAAAATTTAAGATATTTTTAACTGCAACTCCAGAAGAAAGAGCAGATAGAAGATATACTGAATTAAAAAATAGAAATATAGATTGTTCATATGATGAAATATTAAAAGATATAATTAGACGAGATTATGAAGATAGCAATAGAGCTACAGATCCATTAAGAAAAGCTGATGATGCTATAGAAATAGATACAACTGGGTTAAACATAGTAGAAGTAACAGAAAAAATAAATAATTTTATAAGAGAAAATTTTAATAAATAAAATTTATGAGGAATTTAAAATGAGAGAGATTATACTAGCTAAAAACTCTGGATTTTGCTTTGGAGTAAAAAGAGCTGTAGATAAAACTATTGAAATAAAAAATAATTATAATAAGAGAATTTATACATTAGGACCTCTTATTCATAATAATGATGTAGTTAAATTTTTAGAAAAAAACGATGTATTTTCAATAAATATTGAAGATATTGATAAATTAGCTCCTAATGATGTAATTATTGTAAGATCTCATGGAGTTTCAGAAGAAACTTTAAACGAATTAAATAAAAGAGGTTTAAAAGTTGTAAATGCTACATGTCCATTTGTTACTAATATTCAAAAAAAGGTTAAAAAATATTCTGAAGAAGGTTATGATATAGTTATACTTGGTGATAAAAACCACCCAGAAGTAATTGGTATAAATGGATGGTGTAATAATAAAGCTACTATAACAAAAAATGGTGAATTTACTGAAGGCAAATATCATTTTGGTAAGACTTGTGTTGTATCTCAAACTACTGAAAAGGAATCTAATTGGAATAAAACTGTTTCAAATCTAGAAAAAATGACAGATAACCTTTTACAATTTAATACTATTTGTCTAGCTACAGAAGAAAGACAAAAAAGTGCATTTGAACTTTCAAAAGAAGTAGATGCTATGATTGTAATAGGCGGGAAAAATAGTTCTAACACAAATAAGTTATACCAAATTTCAAAAGAAAATTGTATAAATACTATTCATATAGAAAACGTTAGTGCATTACCAAATGATTTTATAAATAATGAAAACTTTAAAAAAATTGGTGTTACTGCTGGTGCTTCTACACCAGAATGGATAATAAGGGAGGTTATTGAAGTTATGGAAAATACAAATAACGAACAATTACAATTGATGAATGAAATCGATAAAAGATTATTTACTGGAAGTGAAATTGAAGGTGAAATACTTTCAATATTAAATGATGAAGTAGTTATTTCACTTACTGGATATAAATCAGATGGAGTTATCCCATTTAAAGAATTAACTGCTAAAGAAGATCCAAAAGCATATGCAAAAACTTTAAATGTTGGTGATAAATTAAAAGCTAAAGTTATAAAACTTAATAATGATAATGGATTTGTTGTTCTATCAAGATTAGAATATGAAAAAGAAGAAATCCTAAATACACTTCAAAAAATGTTTGATGAAAAATCTACATTTGAATTAAAAATTTCAGAAATAAAAGAAAAAGGATTAGTTGGTTACTTTGGAGGTATACGTGTTTTTATTCCATCATCACAAATTGATATGAAATTTGTTAATGATAAAGAATCTTACAAAGGAAAAACTTTAAATGTTAAATTAATAGATTTTAATAAAGAAAATCCTTCAAGAGTTGTAGCATCAAGTAGAATTGTACAAGAATTAGAAAAAGAAGCTAAAGAAAACTTAGTTTTTGATTCACTAAAAGTTGGAGATGTTGTAAAGGCTGAAGTTAAAAGATTTACTGATTTTGGAGCTTTTGCTGAAGTAAATGGGGTTGATGGTTTAATACATCTTTCACAAATATCTTGGAATCATGTAAAAAAAGCTCAAGATTATTTAAAGAGTGGAGATATAATTGATGTTAAAGTTATTGATTTAGATAAAGAAAATAAAAAACTTTCTTTAAGTATTAAAGAGCTTACTCCTGAACCATGGAGCAATATAACAGAAAGATATCCAGAAGGATCTATTGTTTTAGGCAAAGTAGTAAGATTGAATGATTTTGGAGCTTTTGTTGAATTAGAACCTGGTGTTGATGGATTAGTTCATATATCAAAAATAAGTCATGATAGAATAGATCATCCAAAGGACATATTATCAGTTGGAGAAGATGTAAAAGCTAAAATATTATCTGTTGATGAATCAAATAAACGTATAAGCTTAAGTATAAAAGATATTTAGTAGTAAATGATAACCCCTTTATTAAAGGGGTTATTTTATAATAATTTATGGGGTGGATATTTTTATATGGTACAATATGAGAAATTAAGCAATAAAAATTTCTCTAAGTTAGAAATTTTAATAAATGAATCTTTAAATTTTAATAAATATAAAAATAACTTTATTAAATATTATTTCAAATCAAATTTATTTAAAAAATCACTTCTTAAAAATAACTTAATATTAATTTTATTGAACAAACAATATATTGGTTATATTTGGTTTGATTATAACGATATAGATACAATAATTATAAATGATACTTATATAAAAAATAATTATGTAGATTTAGTAAAATTTAATGATATACCTAAACTTAATGGCAAAATATTAATTTATCAAACATATGAAGATAAATTAACAACTAATATTTTATTATCAAATTTGTTTATCCGTTCTAAACAAACAAAATTATTAAAATATAATATAAAAACTAAATTAAATATAAATTCCAATGTTAGCTTTAGAAAATTTAATAAAAATAAAGATGAATTTCTAAGATGCAATATTCAAAATTCTATATTTTATGATAAATCTAGACTTCCTTTAAAACCTAAAGATATACGTTTTGAAGAAAAACAATCTTACTATAATGAAAATTTTTGTATTTTTATTTTAGATTCTAATAATAATGAAATTGGTTATGGACAAATAATATTTAATAACAACATATATACAATAGTTAATCTAGGTATAATTAGTGAATATAGAAGTAAAGGATATGGTGAAGATTTACTTATCTATCTAATAAACTTAGCGTATAAAAATAATATATCGGAAATATTTATAAGAGTTGAAGAAAATAATTTTAAAGCGTTTAATCTTTATAAAAAAATAGGTTTTCAAATGATTGGAGATTATGCTACTTGGATAAGACCTTAATTCATAAAATTAAAAAACGCTTTAAATTGATTATAAAATTTAATATAATATATAAGACTATTTAAACAAGTGATTTTTATTGAAAAGGAGATTATTATGTCAAATACAAAAGATTTAAAATATTGTATAGAAACTTGGGGATGCCAAATGAATGAGGAGGATTCTGAAAAACTTTCAGGTATGCTTAAAAGAATTGGCTATACAAGAACTGAAAATAAAGAAGAAGCATCTATAATATTATTTAATACTTGTTGTGTTAGAGAAAATGCTGAAAATAAGGTTTTTGGTAATCTTGGAGCATTAAAAAAACTTAAAGAAAAAAATAAAGATTTAATAATAGGTATTTGTGGATGTATGATGCAACAAAAAGGAATGGCAGATAAGATATTATCAAAATTTCCATATGTTAATATAATTTTTGGAACTCATAACGCATATAAATTCCCAGAGTACTTAAATAGAGTAAAAACTGAAGGTGTACAAGTAAAAGAGATTTTTAATAAAGAAACTGATATAGTTGAAGGTATTCCAGTAGATAGAGAAAGTGATGTAAAGGCATATGTTACAATAATGTATGGTTGTAATAACTTCTGCACATATTGTATAGTACCTTACGTTAGAGGAAGAGAAAGAAGTAGAAAACCAGAAGAAATATTAAAAGAAATTAAAGATTTAGTAAGCAAAGGATATAAAGAAATAACATTATTAGGTCAAAATGTTAACTCATATGGAAAAGGCTTAGAAGAAGATATTGATTTTGCAAAATTATTAAGAATGATTAATGAGGTTGAAGGATTAGAAAGAGTTAGATTTATGACTTCACATCCAAAAGATTTAAATGAAGATGTAATTTTAGCTATAAAAGAATGCGATAAACTTTGTGAGCAAATACATTTACCAGTTCAAAGTGGATCAGATAGAATATTAAAAGAAATGAATAGACATTATGATAGAAAACATTACATGGGATTAATAGAAAAAATAAAAAAAGAAATTCCAGATGTAACTATAACAACAGATATTATTGTTGGATTTCCAGGTGAAACAGAAGAAGATTTCGAAGATACATTAAGTCTTGTAAATGAAGTAAAATATGATTCAGCATTTACTTTTATATATTCAAGAAGAAACCATACACCGGCAGATAAAATGGATAATCAAGTACCTGATTCTGTTAAACATGAAAGATTTAATAGACTTGTTGATGCTGTTAATAAAGCCGTAATAGAAAACAACAAAAAATATGAAGGTAGAACACTTGAAGTACTAGTTGAAGGAAAAAGTAAAAATGATGATACTAAATTAATGGGAAGAAGTAGAAATGGTAAATTAGTAAATTTTGAAGGAGATGAATCCTTAATTGGAACTCTTGTAGATTTAAAAATTGTTCGTGCACAGCCATTTTCACTTAT
>NZ_JAUNLM010000124.1 GCF_030532265.1 Clostridium sp.
CGTTGGACTTCGAATCCACAGGTCGCGAGTTCGAATCTTGCTAGGTGCACCAATACCAAGGAGTTAAGGGAATAGGGTAATATATTTACCCCTCTTTTTACCCCTTATAGCTTTTTATAAAGCTTTTTTACCCTAAAATTACCCTTTAAAAATAAAAATTTAAGTGTAATTTTGATATAAAAAAAGAGCGTATAAATTAATTAACGCTCATTGATATATATAAATCATTTAATTTATTAGAAACAGTTTCTTTCATATTATCAAGTACATGGGTATAGGTGTCTAATGTAGTTGATATATTACTATGACCAAGTATAGTTTGAACAGTTTTAGGATTTTCACCAAGTTCAAATAATCTAGTCGCAAATGTATGTCTTAAATCATGGAACTTTCTAGCTGATAAATTATTTTTTTCTAATACTTTCTTAAATTCTTTTCTTACTCTACTACTATCTAAGAAATTACCAAAGCTATTACAGAATACAAGATTATTATTTTTATAAATATTAGCAAGTAAAAGTCTATTTTTAGATTGAGTTACTTTATATTGTTTTAATTTATCTTTTAGGAATGAAGGAATAGGAATTGTACGAATACTATTTATTGTTTTAGGAGTTTGAATAGAAATACTCCCTTTACCTCTTCCAGTAGAATCAACTGGAGCTATATATTTAGCCGTCTTATTAACTGAAATAGTATTACTATTAAAATCAATATCATTCCAAGTTAAAGCCAATAGTTCTCCTTGCCTCATTCCAGTATTAAGAGCCGTTATAAATAGTAATTCAAAATCATGTCCTTGTATAGCTTTTAAAAATTGATTTTGTTCATCAAGTGTAAAAGGATTTATTTTATTCTTACTATTTAACTTTTCCTCTTCTTTTTTAGTAGGCAGCACTATTGCTTTGGTGAAATCTTTGATAATTAAATTATTATTATAAGCATATCTAAGGCTAGGAGCTATTATTTTATTTAATTGAATAACAGTAGTTACTGAAATGCCTTTTTTAATTAAAGAGTTATAATATTTTTGAATATCAGTTTGTGAAATATCTTTAATTTTTAATCTTGATAGCTCACTATCTTTAATATAATTTCTATAAAGACCCTCATACCTTTCTTTGGTAGAGGGTTTTTTATTTATAAAATTAACTTCAAATAACCAGTTAGTAAAGAAATTTTCAAAACTCTCTTTATTATCTTTTACATTATGGTCAAGTTCATAGGTGATCTCTTTAATTTTTTTATTTAATTCTTTTACAGTAGAGCCGTATAAATCCTTAGGAGCTTTTAAGTTCTTATGCCTTAATCTAAAGAAATAATATTCTTTACCATTTATAACTCTTTTTCTAAAAGTTGTTTTTGCCATAATAAAAACCCTCTCTTAAATTGAAATTATTTTTTAGATAATTTAAATACTTCAAATTCAAATAAATCAATTAGTTTATTAATTATTTCTTTTTTTTCATCTTGAGTGATATTACTTGCATCAATATTTTTATTAGTATAATTATGAGTAAATTCTAAAATTACATCAAATAAATATTGAGGAATTGAAAGGCCTAAATAAGCCATATCTTTATCTTTTTGAATATTAGAGTTTTGAAATTCTTCTATTTTCTTTAAATCACTCGGTGTCATTGCTGATATATCAAGTGGAAGTCCTTCATTTGCATAATATTTTTCAATAAATTTTTTATATTCCTCATTTATATTTGCATTAATTAATTCTTTAATTTTTTCATCAGTTAAATATTCATTTTCAGAATTTAATAATGCAATATTTTTTGCCATAAAAAGTTCTGTATTTTTACCACCAGCAAATGAAGTATTTATAGAAAAATTAGTAGAATAAATTTCGTTTATAAATTTACTAAAAGGGATATTTAAAGCTTTTGATATTTTTACTAACATTTCAGAATTTGGAGTACGCCTATTATTTTCATAATTTTGAATAGTTATAGTACTTACACCTAAAATAGTTGCTAATTCTTTTTGAGTTAGTTTTGATTTTTTTCTAAGTTGCTTTAATTTTTGACCTATATCCAATATAAACACCTCTTTCTATATATATTTT
>NZ_JAUNLM010000049.1 GCF_030532265.1 Clostridium sp.
CATTTATATTATAGCATTATTAATGAAAGTATTAGATATTAAGTAATAATATGGAATAGAGTGTTTTGAGTATTTTTATAAATATTCTTGAATATATTTAATAAGTGTAAATTAATTTTATTAGGAGTAAATATGGGAATAAAAATATCAGTAAATAAATCCCATGAACTAACAAAAGGAGAAAGCAAAGTATTAGAAGGATTAAAAAATGCTTACAAGAATACAATTGATGAAGTATATATATATGTTCAAAGTACAATTTCAGGAAAAAGACCAGATTTTATAGTTATAGATCAAAAAAGAGGAATATCAATATTAGAAGTAAAAGATTGGTCAGAAGACTATATTATTAATGTAAATAGGAGAAAAGTTAAGCTTTTAGATCTTGAATGTGATAATCCTATTATTCAAGTAAAAGGTTATAAAAGTATACTAAGTAGTGCAGCTTTTTCTAGAGATTTTCAGAATATAAATGAAGAAGACATAAGTACTTGTGTTATATTCACTAATATGAATAAGGATATAAAAGAAAAGGAAAGTTTAAAAGGATTATTTAATAAAAGTGTTAAGTATTTATTTAAAAATGATATTTTAAATATTAATTTAGATAATATTTTTAATTCTTATGAGGTTAATTATTCAGAACAAGATTTAAAGGAAATTAGAGTAGCTTTATTTCCAGAAATTGAAATAGTAAATGTTGAAAAAAGTCATGAATTATTAGAAGATATAAAAGCTTTAGATTTTGAACAAGAAGAATTTGCAAAGAAAATACCTTTAGGTAATTATATGGTTACTGGTATACCAGGTAGTGGAAAAACTGTAATTTTGTTATCAAGAGCTATTCATTTAATTAAAGAAAATCCAGATTGGAGAGTTCTTATATTAACTTATAATAAATCTCTTAGTTATAAGTTAAATAGTAAGCTTGATAAAATTGCAGAAAACTTTAAAAATAATATAAATAATAATGATATTAATTTAGAAAATATAGAAATAAGAAATTTTCATAGCGAAGTAAATAGGATAATAAATAATTTGCGAAGACCAAGTAATATTGACATTAATGAGTGGTTTAGAGAAGAAGTTGTTAAAATTGCAATTGAAAAAGTTAAACCAACATATGATGCTATTTTAATAGATGAATATCAAGATTTTTATATGAAGTGGATAGAACTCTGTGTTAAGCTTTGTAAGAATTATACTGATAAAAATGGAAAAGAGGTTAAGAATATATTCCTTGCAGGTGATAGGCTTCAAAGCATTTATAATGATAGAGATATTAGTTGGAAAAGTATTGGAATTGACATGAGAGGAAGATCAAAGTTTTTAAAGACATCCTATAGAAGTGCCAAACAACATATGAATATTTCACTGGATTTTCTTAAAAATAATAAGAAATTAAAAGCAGAAGTTGAAAAGTTTTATATTGATGAATCAGAAGATAAAAGTTTAAATTCTTTAAATGATGGAAGTATAGATTTTATAACTGGTAATTATTCGTTAATTGGAGATAAAATAATAGAGCTTAAAAAACAAGGATATAAAAACGAAGATTTTTTGGTATTAGCAGCAACTAAGAAAATTTGTGATAATATAAAAAATAGTTGTGTAGAAAGTATAAGATATCAAATGGGATATGTTAAGGATTTAGATCAAAATGAAATGTCAGATAATATAGTAATAACAACATATCACTCTGCAAAGGGGCTCGAAGCAAAAGTTGTATTTTTAACATCTATGGATAGTATATTTAACGGAGATGACCCAGAAGAAATATTGAAGAGAAAAACTATATATGTTGGAATGACAAGAGCATCAGAAAGACTATATATTCATAGTAAAAGTGATAAATACAATAATTATTTTAAAGAAATAAAATGTTTATATGAAAGTAAAAATTAATAAAACAAATTGAAAATAAAATAATACCTAATAATATTTAAAGCATTATTAGGTATTATTTAAGTGTTTGCTATTTTAATAAATATTTACTTTTAATACTATAAATTACTATTATGATGTACTGGTGTTTGTGAAGTTGTTGCTTTTAATAAATCACCATTTAATTTTCTAACTTGTTTTAATGAATAATTAGAAATATCTTTACAGTGTTCAGTCATATAGTTTTCAGCCTTTTTGTGACTTCTCTTATAAAGTTTAAGAGCTTCTTTGTCACTAGCTTTTAAAGAATTATTTAATTTATCTTGAATAGCATCTAATTGAGGTTTAGTATATTTCTTCATATAATCATTATAGTAAGGTGTAGTTAAAGCACCAGTTGTTCTATAAGTCCAGTAAGCTGAATTTGTATCAGGTGTGTCTGTTCCTTCTCTGTATTGTTTTGGTGTTTGATTTATTCCAGAATAGAAAGGTACAAATACACTTGTTTCAGGTACTCCAAGAGATATCCAATGTATACATCCTATATCACTTGGAAGATTTGGTCTACATTGTAATATATGAGATTCCATTGTAAATGCAACGTTTATAGGTCTATATTTTCCTTTGTAATCTCCATAAGGGTCATATGGAGTTCCGTTAAAGTGAGATTTTAAAACTGTACTAACATCAGATACAGATATTTTTTTATCTGGTTTTAAAAACATTTTAAAATTTTTACTTGTTATATTTTGTTTTAAAGAAGGTGTTAAAATTCTTTGTCCATCCCACATTCTTGGATTATTATATTTAGCGTCTTCTTCACTTTCTGTTCCAAAAGCTTTTTTGAAGCTAAAATATTTATCTTTTTTTGGATTATATAAGTTTTTTTCTTTAGCAAATTTAACTAAATCTTTTGAACCCATGTAATTTTTAGTATCTTTTAAATCAACTTTATCAATACATAATTTATTTGGAATTACTGCATATTTTGAATCAGGTACTCTAGTTGCAACCCAATGATGTCCAGAACCTATTTCCATGTACCAAACTTCATTTTTATCAGAAAAAATTACTCCATTAACTTCAGCAGAGCCTTTCTTTTCAACTATTTTTCCAAGTCTTTCAACTCCATCTCTTGCATTTTTTATGTATGGTAAAACAACAGTAACCATTGAATCTTCACCGATTCCGTTTTTTACTAGTGGATCAGCTTTAAGTGCTTTATCATTTGCAGTTGCACTTTCTGTTGCACTCATTGCAACTCCATGTTCATTAATTCCTGCTTCTTCAAATTCCCCATCTTTTTTTGTCCATTCAGGAGTAGCAGTATATTTATAGCTTGTTTTTGGAAGCTTATATGTAAATCCATTTCCTTTTGATTTATAAGTTTCTACTTTATGTGTAGTTTTTTTAGGATGTACAACAAACCTTTTAGTCCAAGCTGTTTTAGCATCTTCATTACGTGCTATAATTGTTGAACCATCAGTAGTAGCAGATTTACCAACGACTACTGTAGTACAAGCAAAAGCATTGGTAACAATAGCTAAGTATGCCGCTAAAGTAAAGCAAGAATACTTAATTAACTTTCTTAATGACATAAAATCACTCCTTATCTTTTGTATACGTTTTCCTTTTAAATTTTAGAAGGTTAGATTTAAAAATTCAATTAAATATAGATGCTTTTTACAAAGTTAACGTAAAGATAATATTATTAATAAATTTAATAATTAATATAAAAAAATATAATAATTATTTTTATTATGAATTATTAAATATTAAATGAGAAATACTAAATTAAATAATAATTACCAAAAATAATTAAATTCAGAGGAGATTAAATATTATGAATAGTAATTTAAAAAGTGAATTTAAGTCTTATTTAACTAATGAAATGGAAGTTTAAATATGGGAATAAAAAATAGTGTTTTATTTCAGAAAAGGGAATTAAGACAGTTTTGTATTTTAAGATTTATTTTTGGTATTAGTTATAGCTTCATGATTCCAATTATACCTTTGTATTTTGATTTAATAGGAGTTAGCACAGTAGTTATAGGAATATTTATGTCACTTTACGGAGTTAGTAAAGCATTAGCTCAAATTCCTTTTGGATTAGTATCAGATGCAATAGGAGATAAATTGCTTTTAATGATAGCTTTAGGATTAATGACTTTTGTTCCATTTGCTTATACTATAGCACCTAATAATTTCATAGCTTGTTTTACTTATGTTATTCAAGGAGGAATTTTAGGTATGGCAGCACCTGCTACATTTTCAGTATTATCAAGGTCTTTAGATGAAAAGAGAAGGGGAGAGTGTACAGGATTTGCATCTTCAGTTTTTACTCTTGGAGGAGGTATTGGAGCTGCAATTGCTGGATTTATAATTGCAAAGTTTAATAATTATAATTTAGTATTTTATATTTCTTCAATAGGGATTTTATTAACTTTAATATTTACTATATTTAAAATAAAAAAATCAGAAAGTGCTAAAGAGAAAAAGGATAAATCATTAAAGTTTTTAAATAGAATAAAAACAATAGTAAAAGATATAAAAGAACATAAATTAGGATGTAAAATCTTACTTTTAGGGGTTATAGCTTTTTTAGGTGATTTTATATATGGGTGTGTAGTATCAATATTTCCTTTCTATGGTCAAGATGTACTTGGAGCATCTTTGGGATATACATCTATGATTATATCAATATATTTATTTATATTTGGCTTTGGAGCTCCAATAGGTGGTTATACAAGTGATAAAATAGGTAACAAAAGACAATTATTTATTTCTTTTATAGTTATGAATTTATCACTTCTAGGCCTATCAATATTTAGAAATATACCTATGTTTACAGTGATTATAATAATATATTTTTTAGGTGCTACTTTTTTAAATGCATCTCTTCAAAGTTTGCTTTCAGAATTTGGAGAAAATGAAAATATAAAAGGAATAGTTTTTGGATTTGTTGGAGCATCTGAAGCTACTGGATATGCAGTAAGTCCCATTGTATCAGCGTTTATATATAACTTTAATAAAAATTTTTTATTTATTGGAGTTTTAATTGTCTCAGTATTAGTGTCTATAATTTATTTATTATTATGTAAAAAAGCTTGTATAACAAATAATAATTGCAATAAAAATATATGTAATAAAAATAAATAATATTTCAATAAAAATTTAATTATATTAATTAAAATCACGAATAATAAAAAACTTGAAAAATATAAAATTCGTGTTATAATACGTATGTAAAATAAAAAATCTCGTATATAATCGGTAATATGGTCCGAAAGTTTCTACCTGCTAACCGTAAAACAGCAGACTACGAGGGCTCCTTATAGTATATACACGATAAAAATAAAATGTATACACCAAAAAAGCAGCACCTCATGGACGGATGAGGTGCTGTTTTTTTGATTATTAGATAAACTTCTAGAGAATTGAGGGGGAAAACAGAATGAAAAAAGGAAGTATTTATGAATTAGAAGGAAGGGTACAGTTAAAGGAAGCAGTTCCTCTTGGTATTCAACATGTTCTTGCAATGTTTTTAGGAAATGTTTCACCACTTATTATTATTTGTGGGTTGTTAAATATTGATATAGGGACTAAATCTATATTAATACAAAATGCAATGTTTATATCAGGTATTGCAACATTAATTCAATTATATCCAAAATTTAGAGTGGGAAGTGGACTTCCAATAGTTATGGGTACAAGCTCTGGGTTTATAGGAACAGAAAAGGTTATTGGGTTAACCTATGGATATGATGCAATTATGGGAGCATCATTAATTGGAGCAATTTTAGAAATTATATTAGGATTTTTTATAAAACCTCTTAAAAAGTTGTTTCCTCCAATAGTAACAAGCCTTGTTATTATTTCTATAGGTCTTTCATTACTTCCAGTTGGAATTAAATATTTTGGTGGAGGTTCGGGTTCTGATGAATTTGGTTCACCAAAAAATTTAATTGTTGCAACTGTAGTTGTATTAGTAATTATTGCATTAAAACAATGTAAAAAAGGTTTCTTAAATGTTTCATCTATATTAATTGGGATTGTAGTTGGTTATATTTTGTCTATATTTTTAGGAATGGTAGATTTTACTGCTGTTAAAGAAGCAGCTTGGATTAGTATGCCAAAGCCTTTTGTAACAGGATTTCAATTTAAGATCGATGCAATTATTTCAATGAGTATTATGTATGTAGCAACAGCAGTTGAAACTATTGGAAATATTTCAGCAATAACTGTTGGTGGGTTAAATAGAGATCCAAAAGATAATGAGTTATCAGGAGGAGTTATTGCAGATGGGGTAGCAAGTGGTATAGCATCAATGTTTGGTGTTCTTCCAAACACAGCTTTTGGACAAAATGCAGGGCTTGTTGCAGTAACTAAAGTAGTAAATAAATTTGTAATTATGACAGGTGCAGTATTTTTAATATTATCAGGATTTATTCCAAAGCTTAGTGCTTTATTTTCTGTTATGCCTCAATCAGTTTTAGGTGGAGCAGCTGTTATTATGTTTTCAATGATTTTAATTAGTGGAATTCAATCATTAATGAGAGAAGGATTAGATGAAAGAAATAGTTTAATTGCAGCCTTAGCACTTGGGATTGGTGTTGGAATTGGATATGTTCCAGAAGTTTTAGCAAAACTTCCAGAATGGGTAACACAAGTTTTTGCTCATAATAGTATAGTTATGGTTTTTGTTATAGCAACAGTTGTAAATTTAATTTTGCCAAAGAAAAAAAGTGAAGATGAAGTTATAAAAGAAAAAGATTTACAAATTAATAGTGTAAGTTAAAATTATTTGCTTATTTTTTTATAAATATTTACTTAAATATAGATTTTAGATTGTTTTGAGACATTATTAATTAAATTTAATATATTAAGAGTTTTATTGATTTTTTGCGGAGGGAATTTGTTTATGTTTACTATTAAAAATTATGTAGTAGCACAAAGTTTAGAAGAAGCTTATGAGTTAAATCAAAAAAAGAATAATGTTGTTTTAGGCGGAACAGCCTGGCTTAAAATGGGAGAACGTAATATACAAACAGCTATAGATTTATCAAAACTTGGACTTAATAAAATTGAAGAAACTGAAGATGCTTTTAATATAGGGTGTATGTGTACTTTAAGAGATTTAGAAGTGAATGCTTCATTAAATTCATATTTTGATGGAGTTATAGCAAAAAGCTTAATGAATATAGTTGGCGTTCAGTTTCGTAATGTAGCAACTATTGGTGGAAGTATATATTCAAGATTTGGGTTTTCAGACATACTTACATCTCTTTTAGCCTTAGATACATATGTTGAGTTATTTAAAGGAGGAATTATACCTTTAAGTGTGTATAAGGACATGCCTTATGATAATGATATATTAGTGAGAATTATAATAAAAAAAGATAATAGAAAGGTTTCATATTTAACACAAAGATTAAGTGCAACAGATATTCCAATACTTACTTGCTGTGCATCAAGGTTTAATGGTAAGTGGCAAATTGTATTAGGTGCAAGACCTAAGAGAGCAGATTTTATTAAAAATAGTGATGAAATTTTAAGTGAAATACCAACTAAAGAAGAAATAAAATTATTACTTGATAGAAATTCTAAAGAAATGAAATTTGAAAGCAATATGAGAGGTAGTAAAGAGTATAGAGCAATATTAGCAAGTGTTCTTGTAGAGAGAGGAATATGTGAAATTACTGGAGGTAACTATGAAGATTAAAATGTGGATTAACAATAAGATTTTTGAAGATGACATATTAGAAGATACTTTATTAATTGATTTTATAAGAAGTAAGGGATTTTTTAGTGTAAAAAGAGGATGCGAAACTTCAAATTGCGGATTATGTACTGTACATTTAGAAGGAAAGCCAATATTATCATGTTCAACTCTTGCCGTTAGAGCAAATGGACTTCATGTTACAACTATTGAAGGTTTAAAAGAAGAAGCAGAAGAATTTGGTGCCTTTATGGCAGATGAAGGAGCAGAGCAATGTGGATTTTGTAGTCCTGGATTTGTTATGAATGTAATAGCTATGAAAAGAGAACTTAATAATCCAACTGAAGATGAAATAAAGAATTATCTTTCTGGCAACCTTTGTCGTTGTACTGGATATATGGGACAACTTAGAGCTGTTAAAAAATATTTAAATTCATTAAAGGAGGACTAATAAATGAAGTATGTAAATAAAGGAATAAGAAAAAAAGATGCTATGGCATTATTAACTGGTAAACCAGTATATACTGAAGATTTACTTCCAGCTAATGCACTTGTTGTAAAACTTCTTAGAAGTCCTCATCCTCATGCTTTAATTGAAGATATTAATACAGATATAGCAAGCAAGATTCCAGGTATTGAATGTATTTTAACTTATAAAGATGTTCCAAATTCAAGATTTACAATGGCTGGACAATCTTATCCTGAACCAAGTCCATACGATAGGCTAATTTTGGATAAGAGACTTAGATGTTGTGGAGACCCTGTTGCTATTGTTGCTGGAACTAATGAAAAGTCTGTTGATAAAGCTATAAAACTTATTAAAGTTAAGTATGAAGTTTTAGATGCAATATTAGATTTTAGAGAAGCTAAAGACAATAATATTTTAGTTCATCCAGAAGAAAATTTTAAAACATTATGTGATGTTGGAGCTGATAATAAAAGAAATATTTGCTCAACAGGTGGATTTGAACATGGTAATGTAGAAGAAGAATTTAGTAAATGTAGCCATATAATAGAACAAACTTATCACACTAAAGCAAATAATCAAGCTATGATGGAGACATTTAGAACATTTACAGAACTTGATACTTACGGAAGACTAAATATAACAAGTTCAACTCAAGTACCTTTTCATGTAAGACGTATATTGGCAAATGCATTAAATATTCCAAAATCAAAAATAAGAGTTGTTAAACCAAGAATAGGTGGAGGTTTTGGAGCAAAGCAAAGTGTTGTTTCAGAAGTTTTCCCTGCAATAGTTACATTAAAGACTGGAAAACCAGCAAAAATGATATTTACAAGAGAAGAAAGTATGACTAATGGAAGTCCAAGACATGAGATGGAAATAAAGGTTCGTTTAGGTGCTGACCACAATGGAATAATTAAAGCAATTGATATATATACATTATCAAATGCTGGAGCTTATGGGGAGCATGGCCCTACAACTGTTGGACTATCAGCACATAAGTCAATGCCACTTTATAGCACTCCAAATGCATATAAATTTAATTATGATGTAGTTTATTCAAATACAATGGGAGCAGGTGCTTATAGAGGATATGGAGCAACTCAAGGTATTTTTGCATTAGAATCTGCAATAAATGAACTTGCAGCTAAGTTAAATATTGATCCTATTAAGTTAAGGCAAATGAATATGGTTAAAGAAGGAGATATTATGCCAGCTTATTATGGAGAAAAGGCAAATAGTTGTACTTTGGATAAATGCTTACAAAGAGCTAAAGAGATGATTGATTGGGATAATAAATATCCATGTAGAGATGTTGGAAATGGAAAAGTAAGATCTGTTGGAGTAGCAATGGCTATGCAGGGTTCTGGAATATCACTAATTGATACTGCTTCAGTTGAAATTAAATTAAATGATGATGGATTTTATACTTTAATGATTGGGGCATCTGATATGGGAACTGGATGTGATACAATATTATCTCAAATGGCAGCAGAGTGTTTAGATTGTAACATTGATAATATTGTAGTTCATGGTGTTGATACTGATCAATCTCCTTATGACACAGGTTCTTATGCATCAAGTACAACTTATCTTACAGGAATGGCTGTTGTTAAAACTTGTGAAAGTTTAAAGAAAAATATGCTTTTAGAAGCTTCAAAATTATTAAATTGTAATGTTGAAAATCTTGAGTTTGATGGAGAAAGAATTTTTTCATTAATAGATGAAAAAGAAATATTACTTAAAGATTTAGCAAATAGAAGTTTAGTTGGTGGAAGTAAAGCAATAAGTGCAAGTGAATCACATTATTCAGAAGTTTCTCCTCCACCTTTTATGGTTGGAATTGTGGAAACAGAAGTGGATAAGTTAACAGGAAATGTGGATATAATTGATTATGTTGCAGTAGTTGACTGTGGAACTATAATAAATCCAAATCTTGCAAGAGTTCAAACAGAAGGTGGAATAGTTCAAGGGATAGGAATGGCTTTGTATGAAGATATAAAATACAATAAAAAAGGTCAAATGATGAATAATTCATTTATGCAATATAAAATTCCAAGTAGATTAGATGTAGGAAATATAAGAGTTGAATTTGAAAGCAGTTTTGAGGAAAGTGGGCCTTTTGGAGCAAAATCAATTGGAGAAATTGTTATAAACACACCATCACCTGCAATAGCTCATGCTGTTTATAATGCAACTAAAGTAAATGTAAGAACACTTCCTATAACAGCAGAGAAAATAGTTATGGGGATGATGAAAAATAAATTATAAAAATTTTTTAATATTTTTATACAAAATAAAATTATAAAAAGAATTAATTAAAATATTAAGATTAGAAAAAATAATAGAAATATTAGGTATAAAAGAGAAAATGAAATAAATTCAAACTATTGATAAAATAAGTTTTCGTGTTATAATACTACGTATATAATAAAAAACGGACTCGTATATAATCGGTAATATGGACCGGAAGTTTCTACCTACTAGCCGTAAACTAGTGGACTACGAGGAGTTGTACAAGGTATGATATTGTATCTAAGGACAGCACCTCAGCTTTTGAGAGGTGCTGTTTTTTTATAAGTATAACTTCTATTATATTCAATAAAATTAAAGTACACTTTTTTTATTTGAGTTCAATTTAGTTTTCTATATAAATATACGCAATATTACAAATGACAATAAATAACATTATAAACAATAAGGAGATGAAGGAATGAAAAAAGATAGTACAAATGCTACTGAAGTTAACTTAATTTATGGTGTTGATGATAACTTAGGATTATTTAAAAAAATATTATTTGGATTTCAACATATATTTGCAGCATTTGGTGGAATAATAGTAGTTCCACTTGTAATATCAACAGCACTTGGCTTTGATACAAAAACAACTACTGCATTAATTAGTGCATCAATATTAGCATCAGGTCTAGCAACAATAATACAGGCTAGGGGAATAGGTAAAGTTGGTTCTAGAGTGGCATGTATTATGGGAACAGATTTTACTTTCGTATCACCAGCAATTTCAGTAGGCTCAGTACTTGGACTTCCAGGAATAATAGGAGCAACAATTTTAGGATCTTTATTTGAAATTATATTAAGTTTTTTTATAAAGCCTTTGATGAAGTTTTTCCCACCTCTTGTTACAGGTACAGTTGTAACATTAATTGGATTAACACTTCTTCCAGTTTCAATAGATTGGGCAGCAGGTGGTGTAGGTGCATCAGATTATGGTAGTTTAAAAAATGTTTTAATAGCAATGTTTGTTTTAGTAATTACACTTATATTAAATAATTACGGAAAAGGAATAATTAGTAGTGCATCTATATTAATTGGTATAGTAATTGGATATATTGTTTGTATTCCAATGGGATTAGTTGATTTTACAGCAATAAAAGAAGCAAGCTTTTTTTCATTCCCAAGAATATTAGAGTTTGGAGTTACATTTGACATAAAGTCAGTAATAGCATTTATTCCAGCTTATTTTGTAGCAACAATCGGAACAGTTGGTTGTATAAAAGCAATAGAAGAAACTTCTAACATATCTGGAGATGATAAAAGAGTTGCAGGTGGAGTATTAGCAGATGGTGTAGGTAGTGCACTTGGTGGATTTTTAGGCTCATGTCCTAATACATCATTTACACAAAATATAGGAATTATATCATTAACTAAAGTTGCTAGCCGTCATGTTGCTGTTATGGCAGGTATATTATTAGTTATATTAGGATTTTTACCAAAGATTTCTGCAATAATTACTGCAATACCAAGTCCAGTTTTAGGTGGAGTTGGAATTATGATGTTTGGAACAGTTGCGGCAGCTGGAATTAGAACATTAAGTAATGTTAAACTTACAGAACGTAATTTACTTATAATTGCAATATCAATGGGATTAGGTCTTGGAGTTACTTTTAGACCAGAGGTTATAAGTCAGTTACCAGAATCATTAAAAATGATATTTTCATCAGGAATTTCTACGGGAACAATAGTTGCACTAATACTTAATATAGTATTAAAAGATAAAAGCAAAAATAAAGAAGTTACAGATTAGAAGAAAATTTAGAAAAATATTAATGAACATAAAAGAAGATTAATTTATAGATAGGGGAGATAAGTATAATGGAAATTTTAAAAGAACGTATATTAAAAGATGGAAGAGCATTAAGCGATACTGTATTAAAGGTTGATTCATTTTTAAATCATGGAGTAGACCCAAAGCTAATGTATCAAGTAGGAACATATTTTAAGGAATATTTTAAAAATCACGGAATAACTAAAATATTTACAATAGAAAGTTCAGGAATAGCACCAACAGTAATGACTGCAATGCAAATGGATTTACCAATGGTTACATTAAAAAAACAAACTTCAAAAATTTTAAATGGTGAAGTATATCAAACAACAGTACATTCTTTCACAAAAGGATCAGACTATGAGTTAACATTATCTAAAAAGTACATAAATGAAAATGATAAAATATTAATAATAGATGATTTCTTAGCAAATGGTGAAGCAGCTCTTGGAGCTATAAGATTAGTTGAGGAAGCTGGAGCTAAAGTAGCTGGAATAGGAATAGTAATAGAAAAATCATTCCAACCAGGAAGAAAAATGTTAGATGAAAAGGGATATGATGTATATTCATTAGCTCGTATCTCAAAACTTGGAGAAAACTTAATTGAATTCAAAGAAGATTAATATCATTAATTTAAAAGTTTTATAAAATAATAAATTTATAATTATTAAAAAGATAACTAAAAATTTTTAGTTATCTTTTTGTTTTAATTTATATTTTTTCATTATAAATTTATGACTAAGTTTTTATGCTTAGTCTTTTTTTATTTTTATAAAACTGCATATATACATATTAGAGATATTTTTATTGAGAGGGGTAAGTATGATGAGAAAATTTATTATGGGATATTCACAAGAAAAATTACTTAATAAAAATCTTGATATAAAAGATATTATGATAATAGATTTCATAGTTAATTTTATTAAAAGTGGAAAATTAGTATATAGAAATATAGATGGAAAAGACTATTTTTGGATAAAGACAAAACTTATAATAGAGTGCTTACCTATACTTAATATATCAAGTAAGGAAATGATTAGAGCAAGGCTTAAAAAGTTAATAAAGCTTAATATTTTAGAATGTAAGCTTGTAAAAGAAGAAGGAAACTATACTTTTTATACTATTGGAGAAGGGTATTATGATTTAAAAAGATTAGATAATATTTCTGAAGAAAATAATGGAGTATGTAAAGAGAAAGTTATCGAAGATAATTTAGATAAAAGTAATATCGAATTAACTTTAGAAGCTGATAAAGATTATGACGAAGAAGATGAAGAAAGAGGTTATGAAAAAGATAGTAAAAAAGAGTATGAAGAAAATTATAAAGAAAATATAGATGAAATTAATAAATGTTATATAAGGAAAAAGAAAATAAACATAGATGTTAATAATAAAAAATTAGATTTTAATAAAAGGGAGTTTTTTTGCCTTAAAGAAACTGACTATAACATTAATAGGGTATATAAATTTAAAACGTCTGATGTCGTCTTAAAAGTAGAAACAAAAAATAAACAGTTTAATAATAATAAAGAAAAATAAAATAAAAAAATATATACAAAAAAGTTTTGGATATATAAATACTTTTTAAACGGTTATTAGCTATAGAGAATTTCTATAAAAATAAAATTATAAAATTTATTCAAAAATAACTGTATAAAAATTAATAAAATAAGGTATAATATGAATAATAATGCAAAAAATTTATATAATATATATATAAAGATAAATAATTATATTATACGGAGGGAATTTTATGAAATTAAGTTCAGGGGATTTAGTAAGATACAATTCAATATATGGTATGGAGAATAATAAATGCAGTATATGTAATAGAGATACTTATTACATGGATTATTGGTGTAATAATCATAATTTCTATTCACCAGAATGTGAAGACAAGTATTATAATTGGTTAAATAGAAAGTCTAGTAATATACAAAGATAAAACCAAAACCCCCTTTTATTAATTTAGGCAGGTTAAGTTATAAATTTATATTTATGTTAACAAATATGTAAAATTATTTAAAAGTATAAAATATAAGATTATTATAAAATAAAGAGATTATTATAAACTTATTTGAATATTATAAAATTTCAAAATAAGCTTGTTAATTATTTATGTAAATTTATACAAAAGATTATTTAAAAATAAAAGGGGGCTTATACTATGGATATTATTCTATATTTTTTACCTGCTGTAGCGGTTATAGGGGGAATAATGTTATTAGTTGGATTTAAGAGCAAATTTAATAAGTTAACATTAGTTCAAAAGTTAGGAATTATTTTAGTTGAAATAGGTGTTATTACTCCAGCTGTAATTGATTTTGCAACAGGATTTATGCAAGGAGTTATTAAATGTGCAGAATCTTTCTAGTAATTTTACAAATTATTTTTATCAAATTAGTCGGAATTAATTATTGACATGCTAAAAAAAATAATATATCATAAAATCAATTAAAAACGGAATTTAAATGCGTTGAAGAGGGAAAGTAGATAATATAAGTTACTACAGAGAATGGTTAGTTTGCTGAGATAACCTGTAAGGAGTATTATTGAAGTGCCCCTCGGAGCTTAAAGGTCGAATTATTTAGTAGATTTTTATGGGAACTCCCATTATAGAGTTAGAGTATATTAGTACTTGAAATTGAGATGGATATTTTATTATCTAATCAGAGTGGAACCGCGGAATTTAACCTTCTGCCTCTGTAATTTTACAGAGGTAGAAGGTTTTTTTATTAATTAAATATAAATGCATGTACTTTCCGATTTTAATTATAAATAAATTTGTTGGCCAGCAAATAGAAAACTAAATTTAAAGGAGAAGAAATATATGATTAATTTTAATTTAATTTTATCAATAATATTATCAATATTATCAATTTATATTATTTACATAGTTAGAAAAAAGACAAATAAGTTTTCATTTGCAACATTAACAGCACTTACTTTAGGATTAGTACTTGGAGTTATATTTAAAGAGAATATTTTATTTTTAGATGTAGTTGGAAAAGGTTATATGTCATTAATTAAAATGATAGTTGTACCATTAGTTATGGTTTCTTTAATAACAAGTATAGTAAGACTAAAAAATTTAGATACATTAAAGTCAATTGGAGTTAAAACATTTATTATATTGCTTGGAACAACAGGTATAGCTGCATTTATAGGAATTATAATAGCTAATTTATTTCATGTTGGAGAAGGATTGAAATTTGTTGGAAATACTGATTTTACAAGTCGAGAAATACCTGGATTTTCAAAGGTTATATTAGATATGCTTCCATCAAATCCTATAGCTGCAATAGTTGATAATAAAATAATACCAGTTGTAATATTTTCACTATTTATTGCAGTAGCATTAGTTATAGAAGATAATTTAAATCCAGAAAAAACAAAACCAT
>NZ_JAUNLM010000050.1 GCF_030532265.1 Clostridium sp.
TTCAACTGCCATTCTCCAAGTAGCTATCATAGCCCATTTCATAATTTATTCCTCCACTCATACTGCAAATTTAAAGTTTTAACCCTTTTGTTTTTTTATTAGAAACATACTTCTTTCTTTAAAGTTTCTATATTTTCTTTATTGGCAAGCTTTATTGCCATGTTACAAATATTTTCTATTGATTGATTTAATCCAACCCCACCTTTTTTAGGTGTTTTTACAACAATAACTCTATCTTTATACTTTGTAGTTGCTGGATTTTCAGCTGACATAGCAGCAAATGCTGGTATATCAGAATTATTATTAATTTCTTCAGCAAGTCCACCTGCCATTTCTCCAAAGTTAGGATAATGAAGAGCTGGACCACATATTACTACATCTGGACCTAGCTTCTTAGCCATTGCTAAGAACTTTTTTTTCACCTCTTCTTCGTTTTTTTGATAATACATATCACCACAATATAATGTAGCAACTATCTTACCATCCATTTCTTTAAAGTAAGGCTCCATCATCTTTCCTGGTCCTATTATTGATTTTTTTCCAGCTGGTGGTAAATCTGCATTTTCATCGCTTCCCATTCCAGCTTGTACATGATTTAATATTAATAATACTTTAACCATTGCTCTTCTTTCCTCCTAAACTTTTATAATAAATTTTATAAATCTAAATCATCGAAATCTATATCATCATCTTCATCTTCATTAGCTGCTGCTTCTAATTCTTCTTTTAAGTATTGATTATCTATTGTTTTAATAAATGGAATATAAATAATTATACCTAAAATTATTAGTAATACTTGTAATACTGCACCTTGCCATCCTGACACTAAGAAACCTGAAATAACTGGTGGTGTTGTCCATGGAATTTGTACTCCGTTAGTATATGGAACTAAACCACTTGACATTGCAAAATAAGAAATAATTATATTAATTGTTGGTATTAACATAAATGGAACTAACATTACTGGGTTAAGCATTATTGGTAATCCGAATATTATTGGTTCGTTAATACCAAATACTCCTGGTAATAATGAAAGTTTACCAATCTTTGTAACCCTTTGACTCTTACAAATAAATACTATTGCGATAAGTAATGATAGTGTACTTCCAGCTCCACCAAATGTAGCAAACATATCTTGGAATTGTCCTGTAATTATATTTGGAATTGGTTGTCCTGCTTGGAAGGCTTCTAAATTTTCTACTGATAACGCCTTTAATATTGGATTAAATACAGCTCCAACAACACTTGATCCATTAATTCCAAAGAACCAGAATCCATGTAAGAAAATATATGCAATTATCATAGCTGGTAATGTATTACCTAATTTTAATAGTGGTACTTGTAACATATTAAATACAAAATTATGAATTGTTTCATAAGATGTTGCTGCAAAAATATAATTTATTAAGAAGAATACTATTATAACTATACCTGCTGGTATTAATGCTTCAAATGACTTTGCAACTGTTGGAGGTACCCCTGCTGGAAGCTTGATTACCCATCCCTTTTTAAGAATTTTAGCAAAAATTACTACTGAAACAAGAGCTACAATCATACCAAGGAATAATCCTTTTGATCCAACCCAATCAAGTGGAATACCTTTTACTATGTATTCAACATTTTGCTCTTTAGGAGTAAAATTTATTTTATAAGGTGTAACTATAAAGAAAGCAACTAATGCTGTAGCTGATGCTTGAATTGCATCTATATCTAGTTGTCTTGCTAAACTGTATGCAATACCTACTATAGCTAGTATTGTCATAATATCAAAAGTTGCTGCAACTGGAGTTGTAAGTTTAGCTGCCCATCCTTCACCTAAAAATTGTGCTACCCAATCATTCCATCCTGGAATAGGGAAGTTTGCTATAAGTAAGAATAATGATCCCACAATAAGAAGTGGTGTTGATATTAAGAAACCATCTCTTATTGCTATTAAATATTTATTTTTTCCTATAACTTCTGCCATAGGCATTAATATCTTTTCAAACTTTTTCATTATAAAGTTCATAATAAGTTCCCCTCTCTCTTTTATTAAACCCTTTTTATAACTTTATCTTTTGTTTATATACGTTACTTACTAATTTTCTCAATAGTTACAATATAGTTCTTTCACTTAATAGCTTGTACTTTTTATAGTTATTTGCTTTGAGCTTTTTTTATCATTTTTATAGCTGTTTTTAATACTTTTTCCCCATCCATAACTCCATAATCAGCTGCATTTATAGCATCAACTGGAATTCCTAATGGATCACATATTTCTTGCATTTTTCCAAGCATAAATCTTACTTGTGGTCCTAAAAGAACACAGTCTGGTCTTTCATCTTGAATCATTGCATGAGCTTTAACACAAGGATTAGCTTCAATATGAATGTCTAAGTTATGTTTCTTTACAACTTCAAGCATTTTTGAAACTAAAAGACTTGTTGACATTCCTGCATCACAAAATAAAAATATTTTTTTCATAGATAATTCCTCCTTAGAATTTATAAAATTTTTATTAATTTATTTTTGTACAAATAACAATAAGCAAATATCATGCCATAAATTTTCATTAGTTATCAGGCTAGTATTTTAGCTAATTTTTATGATATCATTTTCATGATCTGTTGATTTTATATTATGTGTGCTTTAAAATAATACATAATAATTTAAATTTTTACATTTATAGCACACTAAATTTATACATAATTATTTTTTTTAATAAGAGTGAATTCTCTTATATACAATAATGGGGTTGAGGTGACATAATGGTGAAAAGAATTGATTTAATTTATGAGACAATTAGAAAGTTAGATAAAGGTAATGGGGTTACTACACAAGATATTTGTAATGAATTAAATATAGAACGTTCAAATATAAGCAAAAATCTAAATAAATTAGTTAAAGAAGAAAAATTGTATAAAAACTCTTCTAGACCAGTAAAATATTATTTAAAAAATCCTAATAATATAGATTTTAATTTAAAATCATCACTTGATAAACTTTCCTATCTTTATCCATCTCTTACAGATGCTTGTAAGCTTGCAAAAACAGCTATACTTTATCCTCCTAATGGAATGAATTCATTAATAATAGGTGAAACTGGTTCTGGTAAATCTATGCTTGCAAAACTTATGCATGAATATGCAGTATCATTTTTTAATAAAGATATGCCTTTTATTCACTTTAACTGTTCAGATTATGCAAATAATGTACAACTTTTAAGCTCTCATCTTTTTGGAGTTAAAAAAGGTACATTTACTGGAGCAACTGAAGATAGAGCTGGACTTATTGAAAAAGCAAATGGAGGTATATTATTTTTAGATGAAATACACAATCTTCCAAGCGAAGGACAAGAAATGCTATTTTTATTTATGGATACAGGGTATTTTAGAAGATTTGGTGAAGTATCAAAAAAGATAAAATCTGATGTTAGGATAATTTGTGCAACTAACGAAGATATAAATGAAACCCTTCTTAGTACTTTCTTAAGAAGAATTTCTATAAAAATAAAAATACCAAGTCTTAATGAAAGAAGTCTAGAAGAAAAACTTACTTTAATTGAAACTTTTATAAAAGAAGAAAGTATTAATTTAAATAAACCTATATATATTTCCTATAATGCAATGCTGTGCTTTTTATCTTATAACTGCACATTTAATGTCGGACAACTTAGAAATGATGTAAAGCTTGCTGTCGCTAATTCATATACTGAATATTTTATAAATAATAAAAAACATATAAAAATTAATAGTCCGGATCTTCCAAAAGAAATGCGTGAAAACCTTACTCGTCCTTTGATTGAAGAAAAAATAATACTAGATAAACTTCCAACTAAGGATAGATACTTTATATATGATAAGGATAGTAAAGTTAATAGTCACTCTTTTCAAAATCAAAAACAGGCTATGTTTAAAGCATATAAAACTCTAATTAATCAAGTTGAAATACATTCATCAACTAAGCACGCTTCTTATGAAGATTTTAATGATATCTTAAACGAGTATCTTAAGGTTATATCTCATCATAGTGATAATTATAAATTTAACTTTGCTTATGCTACATTTGATGAGACTAATAATAAACTTATTGAATTTGATAAAAATATGGAGAAATTTTTTAAAATTTCTGTATTTGAAAATTTATTTAATATTCATATAGATTTAATATATGATAGAATGAGCCTTATTTCTTTAGATAACCTAAATCTTCAAAATAGATTAAAAGGCTTGTTTCCTGAAGAATATAAACTAGCTTTAGAATATACAAATATTATTGAAGATAGTCTTAATCTATATATTTCTCCATCAGAGTTTATTCTAATTATGTTAATTGCAATATATGTTTTTAACTCTGATATAATTCTTGATAAATAAAAAAGGAGCATTTTTTATGCTCCTTTCATTTATAAAATCATAAATTTTCAATTAAAACCTTTAACCACTAATTCTAACCATTTTATCTATATTAAGTGTTTTCTTTATTTCATCGTCACTAAGTCCTAACTCTTCCTTTATAACTTCTCTTACACTCTTATTGAATTTAAGAGCTTTCTTTGCAATATCAGCAGATTTTTCATATCCTAAAGAAGGTGCTAAAGCTGTAACTATTCCTATACTTTTTTCAACTAAGTCTTTACATGTATTTTCATTAGCTTCAATACCTTTAACACAGTTTTCAGTAAATGTACGCACTCCATTTTTTAATATTCTAATTGATTGGAATACATTTAAAAGTATAATTGGATAAAAAGCATTAAGTTCTAATTGTCCTGATTGTGTTGCTAAAGTTACTGTTGTATCATTTCCCATTATTTGAAATGATATTTGTTTAAGTAATTCTGGCATTACAGGATTAACTTTTCCAGGCATTATTGATGAACCATTTTGTTTAGCTGGAAGATTTATTTCAGAAAACCCTGTTCTTGGTCCTGATGACATTAAAATTAAATCTCCTGCAATCTTACTTAAATTAATAGCACAAACTTTTAAATCTGATGAAAGTGCTGCCATTGTATCTGCATTTTGAGTGCTATCTACTAAGTCCTCAGCTTGTCTTATATTTAATCCACTTAATTTATTTAAATTTATACAAACTTCTTTTATATAATCTTTATTTGCATTTATTCCTGTTCCTATTGCAGTACCACCAAGATTAACTATTAAAACTTCATCAAGTCTTTTTTCTAATCTCTTTATATCTCTACTTACTGCTCTTCCATATGCAGTAAATTCTGAACCTAAACTTATTGGAACAGCATCTTGCATTTCTGTTCTTCCCATTTTTATTACATGTTCAAATTCTTGTCCTTTTACTAAAAGTGCATTTTTAAATTTTTCTAATTCTTCTATACATTCTCTTAATAATAAATGACAATTTATTAATCCTGCTGTTGGTATAGCATCATTTGTTGACTGTCCCATATTTACATGGTCATTTGGATGTACTGGATATTGTAACCCCTTATCATAACCTAAATACTCATTTGCTATATTAGCTATAACTTCATTCATATTCATATTAGTTGAAGTTCCAGCTCCTCCTTGAATTGGATCTAATATAAATTGATCTAAATACTTTCCTTCTAATAAATCATCACAAGCTTTTACTATAGCATCTTTTAAGTTATCTTTTAACTCCCCTACCTCACAATTTGTAATAGCACAAGCTTTTTTAACTAAAGCTAAGCTTTTTATGAAAGATTCTTCTAAATCTAATCCACTAATTCTAAAGTTTTCATGCCCTCTCAAACTTTGTACTCCATAATAAACATCCTTTGGCACCTTTTTGCTTCCTATTGAATCTTTCTCAATTCTGAATTCCATTTCTAAACCCTCCAATATGACTATAATATATGTACTTTTAATTTATTTTCCCTTAGTATTAAATACAAATAGCAATTATTGTGCCAAATTCGTGTGAAATCTATAATTAAAGTTTTATCTATATTATTTTTAAAATTAAAAACTCTTTATACAGTATCACTAAACTTTCATTTATATATTCACACTTATTTAAGAACTTTTATCACACTAAGCGTATTATTATTTTAAAATTTTTAAAATAATCACTAAACAGTTAAAATTTGTATACTTTAAATCTTATATTTATTAAATTTTTATATTAATTTTAGACTTAAATAAATGTTATTTTTTATGTATATTAAATTAAATTTAATGATAAAAAAAGACTTATTAAAGTTTAAATTTAAACTTTAATAAGTCTTTATAATTATATTATTTTTGTGGCATTGCTGCCTTTATTTCTACTTCTTTTATTCCAACTCTATCTAAAATCTTTTCTGATCTTTCTTTTGTTGAACCTGTTATTACTTCAAACTTAACATTTTCCGCTTCTAGGAAACTTAATATAGCTTTATCTATGGCATTTGCTAAATCCTCATCCTGCCATCTTACTCCATCTTGTGTATAACCAAATTCTCTTGGTACAAAGAATATATAATCATACTTTGGTAAATCTCTTAATGCTAATATGTACAAATCCTTTAATATTTCTATTTCTTTTTTTGTTCTCTTTTTATCACCTAACATAAATCTAGCATATATATATGGAACAAATGTAGCATAATCTGTTATTGCATAATCAAACTCATTTAAACTTTCTTCTAATTGAGCTTGTCCTAAATATATACCATATTGTTCTGCTATTGTTTCTATCATACCTTTATCTCTTAAGTAATCAGTACTATACTCAGTCGCAACTCCAACATTTAAATCTCTTATTTTTAAATCAACATATAATTGTTGTATCAGTGTAGTTTTTCCACATCTTGGTCCACCTAAGATGGCTATTCTTACTGGCATATAATCTCTCTCCTCCAAATAAACATTTGTACTTAACTTTTTATCATAAGTTTAAGAAAACAAAGTTATTATATCAGTACAATCAATAAGTTTCAATTAAATTAGTCAAAACTAATATAATGATTATAACACAAATAAAACTACATAGCCTTATAAAGCCATGTAGTTTTAAAAAATAGTATTTTTATAATTTTAAAACTCTGCTAAATTTACCTTTTCAATTGCATCTATAACCTTCTTAAATTTAGGTAAATATTTTTTATGGGCAACTAACATATCATTTAATATTTTTCTTCCTTTTATATCATCTGACACCAATGGATTTGTAACCATTGCAAGAAGAGCCGTATTATAATCTCCTGTATAGGCCGCTTCTGCTGCTAATCTTTCAAATGCTTTTATTTGTGATGTTAATCCTTGAGCTGCTATTGGTAAATCTGTTACTGTCTCAACTGGTACTGGACCATCTTTTGTTATATAACAGCTTATTTCTACTGCTGAATTATCATCAAATTGCTTAAGCTTTCCATTATTTTTTGTATTTACAGCAACTATATTATGCTTATCATTATAAATACCATTAATTACATTACATGCAACATCTGAATAATGAGCTCCACCTCTTTTTGAAAGTTCTTCTGGTTTCACATCTAAGTTTTCATCTTTATAAAGTTCAAATAGCCTTTCTTCAAGTTTCATTACTACTTCCGCTCTTGTTTTTCCTTCCGCAAACTCTTTTAATTCATTATCTAACATATCTTTTTTCTTATAATAATATCTATGATACGGACAAGTAAGCACTCCAAATGCCTTTATAAACGCTGGATCCCATCCTAATGATGCAATATTTGCAACCCCTTGTATATCTTCTCCCTTTACCATTTTATTTATAACTTCTTCTGTAATATCTTTTCCATCTAAGTAAACTCTTTGTCCATATACCATATGATTTAAACCTGCAAAATCAATTGTTACTCTATCTTTTTCTACTCCTAAAAGTTCAGCTACTCCAAACTCCATACCTATTGGAACATTGCAAACTCCAATTACCTTTTTATGAACTCCATATCTTAAAAGTGCTTCTGTAACTATACCAGCTGGATTTGTAAAGTTTATAAGCCAAGCATTAGGACAAAGCTCCTTTATGTCTTTTGCTATATCAAAAATAACCGGAACTGTTCTAAGTGCCTTAAAAAGTCCTCCAGCTCCATTTGTTTCTTGTCCTAAATATCCATAGCTTAAAGGAATTCTTTCATCTTTAGCCCTGGCCTTTAAAAGACCTACTCTTAATTGAGTTGTAACAAAATCTGCATCTTTTAAAGCTTCTCTTCTATCTAAAGTTAAATGTATTTCCATTGGAACTCCCGCTTTTTCAACCATTCTTTTTGCAAGATTCCCTACTATTTCAAGTTTTTCTTTTCCTTCTTCTATATCAACAAGCCAATATTCTGCAACTGGCATCTCATCATATCTTTTTATAATTCCTTCAACTAATTCTGGAGTATAGCTTGACCCTCCACCTATTGTAACTATCTTCAATCCTTTTTTACTCAAATTAAAACCTCCCACTTTATTTTTATAATTTATTCTCAATTTATTTATACAAATTTTATAACAGATAACCTATACCTTAAATAATTCTTTCTTATATTGACTTAATTATATTTCCTTTTAAAATTTAGGTAAATATATTTGAACTAATAAAAAACACATAATCCTTTAAATAATTTGTTATATAAAAAAAACATCTTGTTATAAGATGCTTTTTTATATAAAACATTTCAATTAAATAGACATATAAATTTTTTATAACTTTAATTATTTTAAAATTATAAATTTTTCATTCTTTTTCCTAAATCTTCAACTATATACAGTACAGGTATTTGAGTTGTTGCTTCATTTATTCCATACTTTTCTTGTGGTACATAATATGCAAGTTTTATATCTGCTAAATTTGCTATAGTGCAATTTTTACTATTTGTTATTGATATAATTTTTCCCCCAGCACTTTTCATTCTATTAGTGTGCATTACAGCTGCTTTTGATTCACCTGATACTGAAAAGGCAAGTGTAACACTTCCTTCTACATAAACACTTTCTGTTGGATAATAAGGGTCAGTTATTGGTAATGAAAATTTTCCAAGCCCTGCAAAATACCTTGAAGCATAATTTGCCATAGCTCCTGAACTACCAAAACCTATACAAAATATATATTTAGCTTCTTTAAGAGCAATTGATGCTTTTTCTAAATCATTTTTAAAATTATTGCTATCTGCTCTATTTAAAAATTCAACTATAATACTTTTATCATTTTTCACATTAAAATTTTCTTCATTTTCTAAATACATTTTTAACTTAATCTTAAATTCAGAAAAACCATCACATCCAAGTTTCTTGCAAAACCTTAAAACTGTAGTTGTTGATACATGTGCTTCATCTGCAAGCTCTCTTATTCTCATATATACTACTGTATTTTTATTTTTCATAACATAATCATAAACGCTAAATTCTAAATCATTGAAACTTTTAATAGCCTCTAGTTGAAACATAATCTTTTCACCACTTTATTTTAAATATTTATAATCTTAAACTTTCTATAATTAATACTTTATCATATAAAATGTAATACTTACTAGAAGTAAGCCTAAATAAATTTATTTTTAAATAAATCTAATATATTTTTTCTTTATGGAGAAACTAAACAAGAGGAGGGATTAATTATGAAAAAAAATAAAGTAGATTCAGCAAAAATAAGAAATAATCCTGGTGAACATGCATATCTTCCTAATGAAAGAGATGACTATCATCTTCCAGATGAAGACTTAATAAGTACAGCTCCAAATGGAGATATAACAATGATTCCAAACCCTGTTACTGATGATATAGTTGTAAATAATATAGCTTGGCAAGAATTTAATTACACTGATAGTATGGCAGATAGATTATCTGAAATTGAATCAGTAAAAGAAATACAAAAGCAACCAAAATCTCATACTAAAAATAATAAAAAATAACTATAAGTTAAAATAACCAAAAGATTAAGCGTCAAAAAAGAGATATTCAATAAATTGAATATCTCTTTTTATGTAACTTAAATATTAATTTTTATAAAGTTAATATTATCTTGTTTCTAAAAATGCTACTAAATTATTTACTGTAGCCATATCTGATCTTTCTAAATCAGTTGGTTGTAATTTTATTCCTAATCTTTCTTCAATTTGTAATAAAACTTCAATTATTGCAAGTGAATCTAAAAGACCAGCTTCAAATAAATCAAAATCTAAATCGTCTCTTATTTCATCACAACCTGTTACTTCTTCAAAAATTTCTATTACTTGTTCTTGCATATCTAAATTCTCCTTTATTTTTAAATTCTCTCTTATATACTATTATACAAATCTTTATTTTTTATTAAAGTTTAATTATTTTTAAAATATATATTTATATTTTAATACTAAAAGCTAAAATTCTCCAGTAAATTTATATTAAGTTTATATAACATTTAATTAAACCTTATTATTTAACTATAGCAAAATATCCTGAGAATATTAAAAGACCAAACCCAGCTATATGCCATGTAATAAATATTTGTAAATATTGAAACCATTTTTCCTTTTTATGAGTCTTATAAAACTTTGATTTTCTTTGGTAAATATCTGTAAGAACTAAAATTAATCCTTCATATATACCATAAACTATATAATACCATGTTAATCCATGCCAAAATCCCATTGTTATCATTGTTATCATTTGTGCAACATGAGATGCTGTAACTCTCTTTTTAAATCTTTTTTTTCTCATAGAACTTATCACAAATCTTGAAAAAATATAATCTCCAAACCATCTTGAAAGTGATATATGCCATCTTGTCCAGAACTCCTTCATATCTTTACTAACAAATGGCTTATTAAAGTTATCTGGTGCTTTTATTCCAAATATGTAACTTGTACCTACTGCAAATAAACTATAACCTGCAAAGTCAAAGAATAAATATAAAGTATAAGCTACCATATATTGATATGCATGACCAAATGTTAAATGATTTGTTGGTATTTTAGTAAACCACATTGTATTTACTAAAAATGCTATTACAAACTTATATAAAATACCTAAAAATATTTTTGTTATTCCTGGCATTAAATATTCATTTATATATTCTGATTTTGAAATTTCCTTATCTAAATCTTTCTCAAATCTTCTTGATCTGTCTATTGGTCCTGAACTTAATGTTGGGAAAAATAAAACAAAATATAAAAATGTAGATAATTTTACTTCTTTTATAGCACCATCATATATTTCAATAACCATTTGAATAACCCTAAAGTTTAAATATGATATACCTATAAACCCTATTACTGTTATTTTTGTATCTGGAACTATTAAATTAAAATGTGGTGATATTTTATTAATTATTACAGGCAGCATTGAAGCAAATAAAAATATTCTATATACTATAACACTATCTGTCTTTTTTCTAATAAACAAATATCCATATACTATGATTAATTCCCATACTATGAATGTACATAAAAATTTAAACTGCACGTTTAAACCAACTATAATAAATATCATAAATATAGTTGCAATCATTCCATATATTTTTATTTTTTTACCGCATAAACCTAAAACTATAGCAGGAATCGCAGTTAACAATAATATGTATAGATATAAATAATCTCCATATTGTGAAAAAGTCATTACATTTCCTCCATAAGTTTCTTTCTATCTATTTTTCCGTTTGTGTTTATTGGAAATTCCTCAACTATTTTTATACTTCTTGGAACCATATATGATTGTATTAATTTTTCTAATTCCTTTTTAATCATAACTCCATTTTTTAAATTACTTAAATTATTTTTTTCTTTTAATTCAACAACACCTTGAAGATATGCAATTTTTTCATCTTTATATACAGGTAACACTACAGCATTTCTAACATTAGGAACCTTACAAAGATTATTTTCAATATCTTCTATTTCTATTCTAAATCCATTAAGTTTAATTTGGAAATCTTTTCTACCACAATAATATATTTTACCATCTATTCTATAACCGATATCTCCAGCTCTATACGCTCTTTCCTTTGATCCATTAATTTCTTCATAATAGAAAACTTCATTAGTCTTCTCTTGATTCTTGAAATAACCTTTTGATACTGATTTTCCTATCATTATTATTTCGCCCTTTTCACCATCAGCTACTTCTTTTCCATTCTTGTCAACAATTTTAATTTCTATTCCATCCATAGCATATCCTATAGGAATACTTTTATCATCATTTATTATATCATCAGTAACATCTATAGCTGTTACAGCAACAGTTGCTTCTGTTGGTCCATACCCATTCATTAATCTAAGACCCGGGAATCTTTCTAAAACTTCTTTTGATAAATTTTTTGATAAAACTTCCCCAAGAACTATCATTGAATTAAGTTTTGGCATCATTTTACTGTTAAAACTATCTTCATTTAAACAAATTCCAACAAACGATGGTGTTGATACCCAAAGATTTATATTTGATTTTGAAAATTGTTTAAATAATTCTTTATAATTTCCCATAGTCTTTTTTGATAATGAAAATAATGTTGCACCATTTATAAGTCCACCATATAAAGCTATAACTGATACATCAAATGAATATGATACTTGATTCATGATTATCATTCCACTATCATCTATTTTCAAATAATCAATAATCCATTTAGTAAAATTATCTAAGTTATTGCTACTTATCTGAACTCCCTTTGGCTTTCCTGTACTTCCTGATGTAAATAACATATATGCATTTTCATCATTCTTTACCCATGAAGCTTCATTTATAACTTCATTTTTATACTCTTCTAATATTGTATTTATATCATCTTTATCTAATACAGTAACATTCAATCCAAATTCTTCTTTTGATGAATCTGTAAAATTAAATATTATCTTTGGTTCTACTTCTTCTGCTACTGTTAAAACTCTTTCAACTGGAAATGTTACATCTAATGGTATGTATGCTCTTCCTGATTTTAATGCTCCTATCATACAAGGAACTATTAAATTATCTTTATTACCATATATTATAATTGGCGTATTATCACTATGAACTTCCTTTAAATAAGCTCCTATGCTTTCTGAAAATCTTTCTAAATCCTTATATGATAATTCTTCTCCATCACATTTTAAAGCTATTCTATCTGTGTTTGCATACTTCTTAATCCCTTTAATTATCTCCATCTTAATATCCTCCTAAAACTAAAACTCATTATAAATGAATGGTATTTGTTTAAATGGTGTAAATGTTACTATTAATATAGCCAATATTACAATTAAAGTAATTACTATACTAATTATTAAATACTTGTTCTTCATTATATTGTTCGTAGAGTTTTTTACTGACATCTAACCATCCTCTCGTTCCTAAATGCATAACATCTCTTAAATAATAGTCTTCTTGTTCTTTATCTCTTAAATCCATAACCTTGAATCCATATTTTTTTGCTAAATTCCCAACAAAATCATAAAATTCAAATCTTTCTTTTTGAGATATACCTGCATAATTATAATACCAAGGATAACATGGCATTAATACTACAGTTAAATCAACATCCATTTCTTTACATACACTTAAGAAATATTTATAATCATCCATTTCCTTAGAATCCAATAAATTAACATTTGCATATTTATTTTTTAATTTACTCAAATTAGGTTTTAATGTTTTATAGTAATAATCTTTATCTAGCTTATGAGGAGCATTTTTAACTCTTTTTTTGGCATCTTTAACCGCTAAATCTTCCTCCTCTTTCCAATTAAAAGGCTTTCCCAATTTATCATCTTCATCTGTTTTATTCTTAAGTGTCTTTAATTTTTTATATAAAAGTCCTTTTTCTTTTAAGATAACTTCTTTTTCTCTTAATTTAAAATAAGGATATAATAAAACTTTTTCAATCTTCCCTATAAATGAACTATCATTATATAAAATTGAATATAGTCTTTCACTCTTATATTCATCATTTCCTTTTAAAAGTCTTGCTGTCTTTTTTGTTAATTCAATCTTATTTTTCTTAGATATTTTATAATTATTTAAAAAATTATAAAATTGAACTGGTGAAAATCTTCCTTGAAAGTCTTGTGGTGCAACACCATCTGGATGAACAAACCATTGTAAAGATTCAAGTAATACAACCTTTTTACCTTTTATATTTGGATCTGTGCTTCCTAATGTAATTGCATCTTGTAATTCTTGAGTAAACGGTCTACCTATTGTAAAAACTCTATTTTTACTTCTATTTGTATTAAAATAACGCGTTGGATGCTGTCTTGTTGCATGTCTTAAATCTGAAGCACCAAGCATCATTATTGCATCTTGTTCTAAGAACTCATTATTTATAATTACACCTTTTCCTTTTATATCTGTCGCATATTCCCCCATAAGAGGCACTAAGTTTTTCTCTCTCATCAATTTGCTATTTTCATGATCTAAAAACTTATTTAGTCCAAAAGCAAATAATACCCCAATTATTAATGGTATTATAAAATATAATAATTTTTTCATACCTTGCTCCTCTCTTAAAGTTACGTAAAATCCGGAAATAAATAAATTCCACCTGAAATATTATTACTATTTTTAATAATATTCAATTACATTAATTTAATTGTTTTTAACAAATTGTAAATACTATCTTAATTACTTCTTAAATTAACTTTATAAAACTATCTGAATACTACTTATAAAGCCATTTTCCTAGGTTTATACCTATATTAAAAATAATATTTTTCATCAAATAATTAACTAACTTTTAACTTTTAATATACATATAAATTTATAAAAATTTCATTAAAGTAACTCATATATACTATATAAAGTATAAATTTTATATATATTATATACAATTACAAAATAAAGTCAAAATTATTACAATTACTCTATAAAAATCACAAATTAAGGGCAATTTAAACTTTTAAAGTTTAAATTGCCCTTAAAGAGGTACGTATGTGATTAAATCTTTATTTCTATAAGCTATATTTAGCTTTTTAGACTGCTTCTATATTTCTACTAGCAATTACATCTATTCCTGTTCCTAGTACATCTTTTATAACTATATCTCCCATTTTTACTGGAGCTTTAATTACAGTTTCATTTATAACTTTCATACATTCAAAGTTTAAAGGTTTTGGAATTGCTCCATTTGTTTTTACTGGTATCACTGGAAGTTCTCCACCTTCTACTTTTACTGTTGAAGTTACTACTCTAACTGGATTTGTAACTTCATTTAATCCATATA
>NZ_JAUNLM010000125.1 GCF_030532265.1 Clostridium sp.
TAGGAGCTGCAATGATTTTATTCCAACCAGGAGTTTCAGTACCTATGAGAATAGCATTTATAATAATGGGTATAGGTATAGCTTTAATAGTAAATAAAGTTATCTATGGAAGATTAAAATTAGAGGAAAGCAATGAAGAACTAGAAGAAACAATTAAAAGTATAGATAAAGTAAATGATGAACTTTAGATTGAATTTACTATGTATAATTATGATTTCATACAGTTAATTAATCTTTATAAAGCTTAACTTTATAAAAATTAGATTGGATAATTGAATATGTAAAATTAGTTTTTAGGAAAAGAGTAGTTTCTTTAAGCTAAAGATTAATAAAAGTAAAAATATATATTAAGTTATTAAGAGGCTTGTACCGAAGTAACTCATTAATAAAATTTATAGATTCTTAAAGGAAGATAATATAACACTTCTTATATTACAGAATAATATAGAAGTATTTTATATTAATTGTTTTAAGTAACTGGTTTATAAGTTTTATGATGAGAATTTGGTACAAGCCTTTTATAGTTTGGGGTATATGTGCTAAGAAAGAATTAAATATTATAACTATTAAATTGAACAGTTGAAAAATCTTTAAAAACATAATTAAAAAATTTTAAAATAAGTAATAATATTTTTTTTATAATTTATAAACTAAGATTTTCTATATTATTAAATATGTAACTAGAATATGTATTTAATTTTAATAATATAATTTTACTTAAAAATAGAATTATGAAAAATAAAATTAAAAAATAGCGTGTTATAAATTGTAAAACGAATTAAATTTACCTAAATATTATGTTTTGATAAGATGAAAATATATTTCAATAGGGAATAAAGTATATGAAATAAAACTAAAATTAAGCGGGAAAGGAAATATTATTAAAAGTAAAAGGTTTTTTATAAAAATAATATTAATATTAGGTGAAATTATGAGTTTATGCAAGGGAAGTATTAAGATTGGGAAAAAAAATATTAAGAAGAGGACAAATAAGTATCTTTTTAAAAGATATTTGAAGAAGAACTATGATTTTACAGTATCAGAATTTAAAGATAGAAATAAATTCGAACTTTTAGAGCCTGTTAAGGTGGAGGGGTTAGATTTTTGGGTTGATATTGAATTTAAGGGGATTAGGCCAAAGGAAATAGATCTTAGAAGTATTGATAACATGGAGAAATATCAATTTGAGCGATATGAACAGTGGGTTTCCAATAATTTTGGAGTTTCTTTAGAAGAGAGTAAATGGAAAAAAAGAAAGTTTAATTGGGGAAATTTAAGTGTGAAGCTTTCAAAAATAAGAAAAGATGATTTGGGATGTATAACAATAAAAGTTGTATACAAGCAATAGTTTCAATTCAATGATATAAATTAATTACTATTAATAAAATGCTTTAAAAGTTATAAGAAAAGTAAAGTTAACAAAAAGTTCATAAATATGAGTATTTGTTGAAAAAAGTCAAATGTATTATTTGTCAAAAAGTGATTTTATAAGAAATAAGTAGAATTATTTGGAAATTAAAACTTTTTATTTAAAAAAAGTTGGTTTTCTTAAGAGAAAGTAATTCATATTTTTTAAAATAACTAATTTACAAATAAAGTATATGTAAATTTTTGAATTTATTTTTGTGTGTATTTAATTTAATTTAAAATAAAGGAGTTTTATATTAAAAAATAATTAGTTAAAATAGGAAAAAAAGAAAATATAGAAATTATAAGGTCTTTATGAAAGTCTGGTTTTGTTATATTATAATTAAGTGAGATTAATTTGTTAAAAAACTAAATAGATTAATAGGAGGATCCATGGAAGAAAATACTATAAGCTTACAAGAAGTTGCTTACGCTTTAAAGAAAAGATGGAAATTAATAGCGTTAATTACTATAGTAGCTACCTTAATTTCAGCAATATTAAGTTTTTTTGTTATAAAACCACAATATGAA
>NZ_JAUNLM010000051.1 GCF_030532265.1 Clostridium sp.
CATTCCCAACTTGGCTTGCACCAGTTCAAGCAAAAGTTCTTCCATTATCAGATAAATATAATGACTATGCTGAAAAAATCGTTAGAGATTTAAGAAATAACGGTGTAAGAGTTGAAGGAGACTATAGAGCTGAAAAACTTGGTTATAAGATTAGAGAAGCTAGACTTGAAAGAACTCCTTACATCTTAGTTGTTGGAGAAAAAGAAGCTGAAAACAATACAGTTTCAGTAAGAAGTAGAAAAAATGATGATGAAGGTTCAATTGATTTTGAAAGCTTCAAAGCTAGATTACTTAAGGAAATTGCTGATAAAGAAAGATAATTTTAAAAAAGAGCTTAGAAATTCTAAGCTCTTTTTAATGCAATTTATTATTTAATTATTCTTTTTTCTGTTATTATTTTATCTACTTTTATATCATGTTCCTCAGTTGATATATGTTCTAAAACTTGAAAATCATAAGCTAATGCAACTTTATTAATATTTACATTGGAACTACATAAAAGTCTATCATAATATCCTCCACCATACCCTATTCTATTTTTAAATTTATCAAAAGCTACTCCTGGCATAATTATTAAGTCCAAATCTTTTATATTCATATTAGATTCATTTTCACTAGGCTCTAATATTCCATAATTACTTCTTATTAAATTATTTAATGAATTTATCTTTATAAGTAACATATCTTTTCCTTTTACTTTTGGAACACATACAGTTTTTCCTTTATTTAATGCATCTTTTATTATTATCTCTGTGTCTATTTCTGAACCAAATCCTATATAAGAAAAAATAACTTTTGACTCATTGTATTCATCACTATTTATAAATTTATATATAATTTCATTATCTAGTTTTTCTTTTTCTATATTACTAATTTTATTTCTTTTATCTAAAATATATCTTCTAATATCTTTCTTATTGTTCATTATCTTTTCCCCTGTCTATAAAAATAATTAAATAATTTTACTAAAAGCTTCTATTAAAAAATATTTTAAAATTACTATAATTATTATTGCTGAAAGTAAAAGTTCTTTAATAGCATATTTTCTTAATTTAACAGACTTCATATATTCTTTTGATTTTAATAAAAATATCATAGATATTAACATTAAAATCAAATTAGTAAATGCATTATAAAGCCAAGAATCAATCCCTCTTAATGTGAAAAATAATAAACATAAAAATAATATAAATACATATAAGAATTTATTTAAATTATTAGGATATTTTTTATTAAATTCTTCACCGTAAACTTCTTCTAAATCATCTTTTTTTATATAAATTAAAAATATAAATATAGCTAACTCTAATATTTTGAAAATTAAATTTGATATATTAACCATGTTTAATGCTCCTTCTTATTATTCATTATATTATTATCATACAGCAACACATTGTCATTTTAAAATAAATTCTTATATTAAAATAAGCTTTATTTTATTTAATTTAATCCTGTATAGTATTAAATACATATTTTTTAATAAAAACTTTCTTAAATTATGAACCTAAATTATATACTAACTATTAAAATAATTTTTAAAATTTATAAAAATAAAAGCTTATGCCCAAAATGCATAAGCTTTTAAATTAATTTACTTAATTATATTCTCTAAATCTTCAATGACCATATTTATTATATCAATTTTGGATTTTGCAGCTTCATTATCAGGCATCCATTCTAAACCCGATTTCAAACATCTGCCAGTATCCTTATACTCTTTAATTAATCTTACTAATTCATCTCTCATAAAAAACCCACTCCTTATCTTTATTGGAAATTTATCTCAACTCAGATATTATACATCTTTATTGAGCATTATTCAACTGTAACTGATTTAGCTAAATTTCTTGGCTTATCTATATCAAATCCTTTAAGACTTGCTACATAATATGCTAATAATTGTAACTCAACAGCTGCAAGAATTGGAGCAAACATATCTATAGTTTCTGGTATAAATAGTACTTCATCTAAAACCCCTTGAGCTTTTTCGCTTCCTCTAAATGTTATTCCAAAGTTTATAGCTCCTCTTGATTTTATTTCAACTACATTACTTATCATCTTATCCATTAGATCCCTTTGAGTAAGAACTGAAACAACTTTTGTTCCTTCTTCAATTAAAGCAATTGGACCATGCTTTAATTCTCCTCCAGCATAAGCTTCTGAATGAATATATGATATTTCTTTTAATTTTAATGATCCCTCTAATGCAAGAGCAAAATCCATTCCTCTACCTAAGAAGAATATATCATCTTCGTCTTTAAGTGATTCTGCTACTGCTTTAACTTTGTCAGCATCATTTAATAAGTCTTCTATTTTTCCAGGAATCATTAATAATTCTTCTTTTAACTTATTTATTTCCTCTGTTTTTAAAGTTCCAAGTAATTGAGCAAAGTACATTGCTATTGTATGCATTATTACAACTTGTGTAGTATATGCCTTAGTTGAAGCTACTGAAATTTCAGGACCTGCCATAGTATATATAACATGATCAGCTTCTCTTGACATTGTGCTTCCAACAACATTTGTGACAACAAGAGTTTTAGCACCTATTTTATTACAATCTCTTAATACTGCTAAAGTATCTGCTGTTTCTCCTGATTGACTTAATACAATTACTAATGACTTTTCTGTAACTAATGGATTTCTATATCTAAACTCTGAAGCTATATCAACTTCAACTGGTATTCTTGCTAATTTTTCAACTGAATACTTACCCATAAGTCCAGCATGATATGCTGTACCACAAGCTACCATATATATTCTATCTATATTTTCAAGTTCTTCTTTTGTAATTTTAAAATCATCAAAAACAATTTCATGATCCATTGATACTCTTGAAGTCATAGTATCCTTAATTGCTTTTGGTTGTTCGTGTATTTCTTTTAACATGAATGAATCAAATCCACCCTTTTCAGCAGCATCTGCACTCCATGTTACTTCATATACATCTTTATCTATCTTATTTCCATTTTCATCTAAAAGTTCAACACCTTTATCTGTTATAACAACAAACTCATTATCTTCTAAAAGATATACTTTATTTGTTCTATTTAAAACTGCTGGAATATCTGAAGCTATAAAATTTTCTTCATCTGAAAGACCAACGATTAATGGACTATCTTGTCTTACTGCAATAAGCTTATCTGGCTCATTGTTTGAAATAACACCAATAGCAAAACTTCCTTGTAAGTCTTTTGTAGCTCTAACTACAGCTTTAAATAAATCTCCTTCATAATAATACTGTATAAGGTTTGGTATAACTTCTGTATCTGTTTCTGATATAAAAGTACATCCTTTGCTTTTTAAGAATTCTCTAAGTTCTATATAGTTCTCAATAATCCCATTATGAACTACAGCAATATCTCCTTTAGAACTTAAATGTGGATGTGAATTAGTATCTGATGGCGCTCCATGTGTTGCCCATCTAGTGTGACCAATACCTATTGTTCCATTAATAGGAGCTTTATTTAAACTTTCTTCAAGATTTGAAAGACGTCCTTTTTGCTTCTTTACTTCAATCTTTCCATCAGATATAACAGCAACTCCTGCTGAGTCATATCCTCTATACTCTAACTTTGATAATCCTTCTACTAAAAAGTCTGTTGCTTGTTTATTTCCAAAATATCCTACTATTCCGCACATAAAAAATCTTCCTTCTTTCTTCACAAATAATATTTAATTGTCATCTTCTTTAAGAATTATCCTAGCAAAATTGAAAGAAGGCATAATAATCCTAGGACTAAAAAAATCTTAAATTGAAGTTTTTACACCAAGCTAGATTTGTCCTATAAATTGCTTCATAGTTTTGCTAGCCGTTATCGGTAGTGTAAATACCGTGGGGCACCCGCCGAAAATTTCGATAACTCCCCAACCTCGTCAACTTAAACAAATTTAAGTTCTGGCGCTTCTAGACTAATTATACACTTTAAATTCTATATATATCACACTCCTACTTTTTCAAATTTTATACCTTCTTTGTAATTTTATCATAAATTTATATTTTGTCTATATATTTAAAATACTTTTTTCTCCAAAATTTGCTACAAGTTTTTTAATTTTCTATAGATTTATTTAAGCTTTTTATTAAAATAAGTTTCTGTTCTCTTTTCATCTTCTTTATTTGATATTCCCTTCTCATAGCATCTTTCTTATTTTTAAATTCTTCAAAATATACTAATTTTAATGGCCCTCTACCTCTAGTATATTTAGCACCTTTTCCTTCGCAATGCATCATAAATCTTTTTTCTAAATTCTTTGTCCAACCTGTGTATAATGAATTATCTCCACACATTATTATATATACATAGTTCATATAATCACCTCACAAAATACAATTAAATTATATAATATATTATTAAATTTTTTTAATTTTTATCTATTGATTTTTGTATAGATTGATATTAAAATATAAAAATAATTAGTCGTCTAACTAATTTAGAAAGGAGTATTTTATGGATAATGAATTTAATTTCCCTTTTTATAAACTTTTAGGAGATGTTTTAAGAGGTCACTTTTCTCTTAGTCATAAAACATTAGAAAAAGAAGGTTTATATCCAGGACAACCCCCTGTTCTTTTCACTATATACAAAAATGATGGTATAAGCCAAAAAGAAATTGCAGAAAAAACAAAAATTAAACCTGCAACTGTTACTGTCATGATAAGAAGATTAGAAAAAGCAGGTTTTGTATCAAAAAGCATAGATTCTAATGATCAACGAATTTCAAGAATCCATTTAACAGAAAAAGGATTAAATGCATGTACAAATTTAAAAAAAGTTATATCAGAAATTGATTCAATATGTTTGAATAATTTCACTAAAGATGAAATTAATTCTTTGCAATATTTATTAAATAAAGTAAAAAATAATTTAAAAGAAAATAAAACCGAATTAAGTTAAGGAGTGAAAAATATATGTTAAAGCTGTTTAAGCATTTAAAGCCATATATGAAAAGCTTAATATTTATTATAATATTGCTTTTCGTTCAAACAATGGCTCAATTATATTTACCAACATTACTATCTAAGATAGTAGATACTGGTATTATAAATGGCGATGTAAATTATATACTTAAAATTGGTGCTATTATGATTTTAGTATCTCTTATTGGAAGTATATGTACTATATTTGCTAGTTATATTTCATCAAAAGTCTCAATGTCTTATGGTAAAGATTTAAGAAGAAAAATTTTCGTTAAAGCTGAATCTTTTTCTTTAAAAGAAATGGACAAAATCGGAAATGCTTCACTTATAACTAGAACTACTAATGACGTTAACCAAGTTCAACAAGTTTTAATTATGATACTTAGAATGATGGTTACTGCTCCACTTACTTGTATTGGTGGTATTATAATGGCCATTTCCGTTGATAAGGATTTATCTCTTATTCTTTTAGTTTCAATGCCATTAGTTATTTTAGCTATAGGTCTTATAGGAAAAAAAGGAATGCCTTTATTTAAAGCTATGCAATCTAAACTTGATAATATAAATAAGGTTTTAAGAGAAAACCTTACTGGTATTAGAGTTATAAGAGCTTTTAATAAGCAAAGTTTTGAAACAAAAAGATTTTCTAAAGCTAATAATGATTTCACTACAAATGCAATTAAAGTAAATAAAATTATAGCATTACTTATGCCTATTCTTATGCTTATATTAAATCTAACTTCTGTTGCTATACTTTGGTTTGGCGCAAACAGAATAAACTCTGGTGTTATGGAAGTTGGTAACCTTATGGCTTTCTTACAATATGTTATGCAAATAATGTTCTCACTTATAATGGTAAGTATGCTATTTATAATGATTCCTAGAGCTTCAGCTTCTGCTGATAGAATTAATGAAGTCCTTGAAACTGAACCTTCAATTATAGATAGTAACAATAAGAAAACTAATTCTAATAAAAGAGGTTATGTTGAATTTAAAAATGTTTCCTTCTTCTTCCCTGGTGCTGAGAAAGGTGCATTAAATAATATTTCATTCGAAACAAAACCTGGTGAAACTACAGCCATAATAGGTGGTACTGGATCAGGTAAATCAACATTATTAAATCTTATAGAAAGATTTTATGATCCAACTAAAGGAGAAATTTTAATAGATGGCTTAAATATCAAAGACATGTCTCAAGAAGAACTTAGAAATAAGATAGGTTTTGTTCCACAAAAAGCTGTTCTTTTTTCAGGAGATATAAAAGAAAACTTAAGATATGGAAAAGAAGATGCTTCTATGGAGGAGCTTGTTCACGCATCTAAAATTGCCCAATCATATGATTTTATAATGGAAAAAGAAGATGGATTTGATTCAATTGTTGAACAAGGTGGTAAAAATTTCTCAGGCGGTCAAAAACAACGTCTTGCAATAGCCCGTGCTTTAGTTAGAAAACCTGAAGTATATCTTTTTGATGATAGTTTTTCAGCACTTGATTTTAAAACTGATGCTAAACTTAGAGCTGCTTTAAAAAATGAAACTAAAGATTCAGCAGTTATTATAGTTGCCCAAAGAGTAAGTACTATAATGGATGCAGATAGAATCTTAGTATTAGATGATGGTAACATTGTTGGAATTGGAACTCATCAACAATTACTTGAAAACTGTGCAATTTATAAAGAAATTGCCTCATCACAACTTTCAGAGGAGGAACTTTCAAATGAGCATAGATAATAAACATAAAAAACAATCCCATATGATGGGAGGAGGAAAAGGAGGTCATGGTATTGTTATTGGCGGTGAAAAAGCTAAAAATTTTAAAGTAACTGCCAAGAGATTATTAACTTACTTAAGACCTCATAGAATTAAACTTATATCAGTAATATTTATGGCAATTTTAAGTACTGCCTTTACTGTATTTAGCCCTAAATTACTTGGAGAAACTATTAATGTAATACTTGAAGGTATGATTGCAAAATTTAAAGGAATTCCTGGAGCATCAATTGATTTTACAAAATTATCTCACTATATTTTATTACTTTTATTCTTTTATATTTTAAGTGCAGCATTTATGTATCTTCAACAATATATAATGGCTGGAGTTGCTCAAAATACTGTTAAAGATATGAGAACAGATGTTGATAATAAACTTAATAAATTACCAATAAAATATTTTGATGCAAATTCAAAAGGTGATATTTTAAGTAGAGTTACTAATGATGTTGATAATATAAGTAGTACTTTACAACAAAGTTTAACTCAACTTATAACTGCTGTTGTAACTATAATTGGCATTACAATAATGATGCTTACAATAAGTCCCCTTTTAACTTTAATATGTATTTTAACTTTACCTGTTTGTATAATAGCAACTAGACCTATAATAGGTAGATCACAAAAATACTTCTCAGCTCAACAAAAAGAACTTGGAGCTCTTAATGGACATGTTGAAGAAATATATACTGGTAATATAGTTGTTAAGGCATTTGGACATGAAAAGAAAGCTATTAAAGAATTCGATGAAATAAATGATAGACTTTATAATTCTGCTTGGAAAGCTCAATTTATGTCAGGACTTATAATGCCACTTATGAACTTTATAAACAACATTGGTTATGTAATTATAGCTGTTGTTGGTGGTATACTTGTTACTAAAAACAAATTAAGTGTTGGTTATATTCAATCTTTCATTCAATATTCAAGACAATTTACTCAAATGATTAATCAAACAGCTAACATTGCAAATATTCTTCAATCTACAATGGCTTCAGCAGAAAGAGTTTTTGAAATATTAGATGAACAAGAAGAAATTGAGGATCCAGCTAACCCAGTTATTCTTGATAATCCTAAAGGAAATGTTGATTTTAAACATGTTAAATTCGGTTATAGCGAAGATCACATATTAATGAATGATATGCAAGTATCTGCTAAAGAAGGTCAGACTATTGCTATAGTTGGTCCTACAGGTGCAGGTAAAACAACATTAATAAATCTTATGATGCGATTCTATGAATTAAATGGTGGTGCTATTGAATTTGATGGTGTTGATATAACTAAGTTTTCTCGTGAATATTTAAGAAATATGTTTGGTATGGTTCTACAAGACACTTGGCTATTTAATGGTAGCATTAAAGATAATATAGCTTACGGAAAAGAAAATGCTACTTTTGAAGAAGTTGTAAATGCAGCAAAAGCTGCTCATGCAGATTATTTTATAAGAACATTACCTCAAGGTTATGACACAATATTAAATGAGGAAGCTTCAAATATATCACAAGGTCAAAAACAATTATTAACTATAGCTAGAGCAATACTTGCTAATCCTAAAGTATTAATACTTGATGAAGCTACAAGCTCAGTTGATACTAGAACTGAAAGTTATATTCAAAATGCAATGACAAGACTTATGAAAGGTAGAACAAACTTTGTAATTGCACATAGACTTTCAACAATAAAAGACGCAGATCTTATATTAGTTATGAATCATGGTGATGTTATAGAACAAGGTACTCACAACGAACTTCTTGAAAAAAATGGTTTCTACGCAGACCTTTATAATAGTCAATTTGCTCATGAAGATGTAGAAACTGCATAATAAAAAAATATGCTACTAAAAATTAGTAGCATATTTTTTATTTTAATTAAGCTTTATAATTGTAAAATATGATATATTTTCATCTCTACAACTTAATCTTATATCTTCATCTCCAAATGATTCTACTGATATTATTGTCCCTTCAGTTAAAAATATTATTCTATCAAAGTATACTTGAGTTACAGATTGACAATTCGAAAATACAGGAATTATATCGCCTTCATTTCCTATGCCATTTACCCTTAATCTATTTATACAACTTCCTTCTGGTATAGCTATATTAAATGTTATTCTATAATTTCCACTTTCCCCGATAATAATTTGATTATTATTATGCTCTAGTGAACCACTCTCATTAACTATATTATTAAACAAATTTAATAATCCACAAGAACTATTTATTGAATTGATTTTTGTATATGAACCAAAAGTGTTTATATTTGCTTCACCAGCTGGCCCTTGTGGTCCTTCTGGTCCCTGTGGTCCTTCTACACCTCTAGGTCCTCTTGCTCCTTGAGCACCCTCTGGTCCTACAGGTCCTATACAACCTCTTTCACCTTGATATCCTCTAGGCCCAATTGGTCCTCTCTCACCTTGAATACCTCTTGGTCCCCTTGGACCTACTGGTCCTTGTGGTCCCTGTGGTCCTACTGGCCCTACAACTCTTTCAGATTCTAAAAATATAAATGGATTTCTCGCTGTATTATTTGAAGCAAATACGGCTACTCCATTTCCTTCAGGTGATACATTTATATTTATTTCATTAATAGTATTTAAATTTAAATTTTCAAAAGCTTTTGCTAGGTTTATACTAATATATCTGCCTACTTCAGATGAATTTATTCTATAACTTATACAGCTATTTTCTATATTATTTCCACATTCTCTTATTTCAACATTTATTTTTATTAACATAGAATTTGCGCACCTTAGACTATCAAGATATAAATATAATCTAAATACATCCCTATTTAATTGATTAAATTCTAAATTAACATTAAATCTTAAATAAAATGATCCTTTAACAGTTGAACATACACAATTATTTCTTTGACAAATGACTATTAATTTATCTTGTACATCTCTAATTTCTCCATTTAAATACTGTTTTTCTTCAATAGGAGTAATTTTAAATTGCATAATTTAGCCTCCCCTTTTAATATAAAGTACACTATTTTTTAAAATATTCCTTTATATCAATATATTAAAATATTAAGAGAAGGTTAAAATAAAATTTAAAATACTACAATTTCTGTTTGTTCTATAGCTTTTTCTACTAATTCATCTATATTTAGGCTTTCTTCTGATTTTTTTATATATTTAACTACTGGTTTTGTTTTTGGGTGTTTTGGCACAAATATAGTACAACAATCCTCATATGGAAGTATTGATGTTTCATAAGTTCCTATTTCTCTTGCTATATCCATTATGTCACCCTTATCCATTGTTATAAGAGGTCTAAATACTGGTCTATCAGCAACTTCAGTACTAACAGTAAGCCCTTCCATAGTTTGACTTGCAACTTGACCTATGCTTTCCCCACTTGATATACATTGAATTCCCTCTTTTTCTGCCATCTTACAAGCAACTCTCATCATAAATCTTCTCATTATAATAGTTAATTCATCTTCTGGACAATTATTTATTATTTCCATTTGAATATCAGTAAATGGAACTATAAATAGTCTAACCTTTTCTGTATACTCACTTAATATTTTTGCAAGCTCTTTTACTTTATCCTTTGCTCTCTCTGATGTGTATGGATGACTATGATAGTAAATGCAATTAAGTTCAACTCCACGTCTCGCCATTAAATAACCAGCTACTGGAGAATCAATTCCTCCTGATAACATAAGCATTGTACTACCATTTATTCCATAAGGAAGTCCTCCTACTGCCTTTATTCTATCTGCATTAGTATATATATAAGCTTTATCTCTTATCTCTACATTAACTAAGCACTCAGGATTTTTAACATCAACTTCCAAACTATCTTCATATATAGAAAGAACATATGCTCCTATTTCTCTTGATATATCCATAGACGTTCCTTTAAAACTCTTATTAGCTCTATTAGTTTGAATTTTAAATGTATTTGGTTCTGATTCTTTAATTTTCTTTAAAACCTCTTCCTTAATAGCATCCATATCTCTTTCAACTTGTGTCACTACACATATTTCTGCTATTCCAAATACTTTTCTTATTCTTTTAATTCCTTCTTCTATATTATCTATTTTAATAAAATATCTATTTTGATCATTTAATATTTCAAAATCTAATCCTTTAAGCTTCTTCTTTATATTATCTCTTAACCTTTTCTCAAACTTATTTCTGTTAAGTCCTTTTAAAAATATTTCAGATGCATATTTCACTAATATAAGTTTACTCATCTTTTTATCCTCCTTAAAAATGATAATGACCTTTTTAAATTATTTATAACTATATCAATTTCTTCTTTTGTGTTATCTTCACTAAAAGAAAATCTTACTCCACCTTCAGCATCTTTATCACAAAGACCAATTGCTTTTAAAACATAACTTCCACTTGCTATATTAGTCTTTGATGTACAAGCAGATCCAGTTGAAACATATATATTATCTTCTTCTAACATATGAAGTAACACTTCAGCTCTTACCCCTTTAAATGTAATATTTAATATATATGGAGAGTGTTTTTCATCATTAGGACTATTTATATAAATATTATCTATTTCTTTTAATTTATTTATCATATACGTCTTTAACTCTAGAACATTCTCATAATTTTCTGATATATTACTACAAGATATTTCACACGCCTTTTTAAGTGCAATTATTCCTGGAACATTATGAGTACCAGCTCTTAATCCACTTTCTTGACTTCCTCCATGTATTAAAGAATTTGGTCTTATTCCTTTTTTTAAATATAAAAAACCAGTTCCCTTAGGACCATGAAATTTATGTCCTGTTGTAGTTAAGATATCTATATTCATTTTCTTAACATCTATAAAAAATTTTCCATAAGCTTGAACTGCATCAACATGAAATTTCGCTCTACTACTCTTTTCTTTTATAAGTTTTCCTATTTTTTCTATATATTGAATAGAACCAATTTCATTATTTACAAACATTATAGATATAAGTACTGTATCTTTGTTTATTGAATCTTCTAATTGCTTTAAAGAAATCATTCCATCTTTATCAACATCCAAATATGTAACATTAATACCTTTTTTCTCTAAATCCTCATATACTTTAAGAACTGAATGATGTTCAAATTTAGTTGTTATAACATGATTTCCGCTCTTTGGTATACCTTTTATAATTAAATTATTTCCTTCACTTGCACCAGAAGTAAAATAAATTTCGTCTTTATTTGCATTTATAGTACTAGCTATGTATTCTCTACATTCATCTAACTTTTTTTCTGCTTTTATTCCTATCTTATGTAAAGATGATGGATTACCATAATATTTTTCCATTGCATCTCCCATAACTTCAATTACTTCCTTATAAGGTTTTGTAGTTGCAGAATTATCTAAATAAATCTCCAAAGTAATACCTCCCTTTTATTAGTATTTACCTTTAAAATAAACTTAATTCTAAATTATATTCATAGTATTCCTATATGTTTACTATGATTTAACTTTATTGATATAATATCAGCTTTTTCTATTTTTTTAAAGTAATATTTTCATTTTACTTTTTTCAGTAATGTGATATCTTATTTTTAGGAGATGATATCATGAATAATAAAACTAAAATTTCAAATAATAATTCACAAACTTTAATTTGTCCTATTTGTGGAGATATTATGAATGAAGACTTATATGCTTATGATAATTCAAAGCTAGAAAAGATTAATTTTAAATGCCCTACTTGTGGTCATAAAGAAGTAAAAATTATATAATTTTATAAATTAGTTGACAAAGTGTTTATTTAGGAGTATAGTTAACCTACTGAATGATTTAAATAAATATCGCGGGATGGAGCAGTTGGTAGCTCGTCGGGCTCATAACCCGAAGGTCGTAGGTTCAAGTCCTGCTCCCGCAACCAAAACAAAAAGCTAGTTAGATTTCTAACTAGCTTTTAAGTTTAATTAAAATTTTATTTTTAATTGAAGTCTTCTTTAACTTATATTTTCTTTAATTATTTATTCCATAAACTCTGCAAGGTGCTCCATCTCCAGATTTTATTTTTAATGGTGCTATTATTATCTTAAAATTACTATTTATTTTATCTAATCCACAAAGGTTTTCTATTATAAGCTTATTATTTTTCAAAAGATTTTTATGATTTATTAACTTTTCATCATCTTCACAATCAATAGATATACAGTCGATCCCTATGCCTTTTAATGTTCTTATGTTACTAAGAAATCTTGATGCTTCATAAGATAATCTAGGATAATTTAAAAAATATTTTTTATCATTCCAATATTTTTCATATCCTGTATTTAATATTAAATACTCACACTCTTCTATTTCCTCTTTATACTTTAAAATAAACTTTAAGTCTATTATATTTCTTTCTTTGCAATTTATCATATATGCTCTTCCTATAAGGTCTTCTACATTAAAATAATCTAAGAATTTCCCATCACTAAATACGTGCCTTGGAAAATCCATATGAGTTCCAGTATGTGATGATAAAGATATTTTTAATACATTGTATCCCTCCTTATCTATTGTACTTGATTCTTTTTTAAAATATCCTTCTTCTTCTGAATAAGAAGTCATATTATCTTCTAAATAATGTGTTAAATCATATATTTGCACTTTAATCACCTTTTCATTTTAATATTTTTATTTAATCTTTATAGATGCTTTAACTATATATTTAAAATAATAATTACTATTTTAAATTACTCTATCTATTATTAACTTAATTCACTCCTTTAATATATTCAAGAAAATTTCTTAACTTAGATACATGACCTATTCTATAAATGATGTTCTTGCTAACTCAACATATAAATAAAAAAATTATATTCGTATTTTAAATTACATTTTCTCCAGTCTATATGATAAAAAGTTTATAGCTATTTGTATTTTAATACGATTATTTAAATCCAACTATATACTATAATTATTTTTATAAGCTTTAATCACCATTAAATTTTACCACTTATTAACTTATATTTCATTTAATGTTTGAAATTTATTGACATTATAAACCTGTAATATTACAATAAGCTTGTCAATAAAATATTATTTTATGTGCTAGGGGTGCCTTTGTGGCTGAGAAATGCTTATATATTAGCATTAACCCTTTAACCTGATCTGGATAATACCGGCGTAGGAAAGCAAAAGACTCAGTTCTTTTACGTCCTTCTAGCACAAATAGGAGGTTTTTTTTATGGAATTTTTAAATGATTGGGGAGAAAGATTTACAAATCTTTATACAAATATCCCTGAAAAATTTAGGACAATTTTAGAAAGTCCTATGTCTATACTAACTATAATCGCTTGTTTGGTTCTATTCTTTGCTTTATTTAAATTTAGAAAAATTAGATTAAATGCAAGAATAATGACCAATATAGCTATCGCCTTAGCACTTTCTACAATTCTTAATGTTTTTAGACTATATAGATTTCCTCAAGGAGGAAGTATAACCTTAGGCTGTATGGTACCAATACTTATAATAGCATTTGCTTATGGTAAAGAAATAGGTTTTTTAACTGGATTTCTGTACGGAATAATTAATTTATTCACTGATCCATATATAATACATCCAATTCAAATGCTTTTTGATTATCCATTACCATCGCTAGCTATGGGACTTGCTGGAATAAATTATTTCAGAAAAAATCATAGAATGCTTGGTGTGTTTGTAGCATTCTTTACAAAATTTTTATGTCACTTTATATCAGGAGTCGTGTTCTTTGGTTCATTTGCACCAGCTGAAATGGGTGCGTTATTATATTCAGCAGTAGTAAATCTTCCTTTAGTTGGAGCTGAAATGATAATATGCATGATTATTTTAAAACTTATTCCAATAAGTAGATTATTAAGAACCTTAAACCCTGAGTTTACTGATAATTCAATAAAAGCTGTATAAAAAAATGAGAAGTTATTTTAAAATAACTTCTCATTTT
>NZ_JAUNLM010000126.1 GCF_030532265.1 Clostridium sp.
AGATAAGCTAGCTCATAACTTAGCTGATATGATATTAGATAAGTGTAAATAAATTAAACAAAGCTAATAATAGAATATTTATATACTATTATTAGCTTTTTAAGATTATTATAGTTAATTTTGAATAACATTTTGTATACTAATGTTATGTTGAGGAGGAAGGCTTTTGATAAGAAAAGGTAAAACTTATAATATATATTTAATACTTATAATACTTACTATAATAACAATAATACCTTTATTTATAAATCCTGTAATTAGAGGTGATGATTATTATTTTCATCTTCTTAGGATTGCTGATATAAAAAATTCAATTACATATGGTCATATACCGGTTAATATAATGCCTGACTCGTTATATGGATATGGATATGCTAATGGAATATTCTATCCGGATTTATTACTATATATTCCAGCTTTTTTGAATTTTATAGGAATTAATCTTAGAATTTCATATGGTATATTTTTATCATTATGTACATTAGCATCAACTTTTACAATGTTTATTTGTATTAAAAAAATATCAAATAGCAAAAATATAGCATTATACTCTACTGTAATATATATTTTTGCTCAATATAAAATAACTGATTTATATTTTAGAGCAGCTGTTGGAGAATATATTTCTTTTATATTTATTCCTATAATATTATTAGGAGTTTATGAATTATTATATAGAGATTATAAAAAATGGTACATACTTACTGCGGGGATATCTGGTATAATTTTATCACATCTTTTATCAGTATTTTTAGTAATAATTATGTGTATATTAATTTATATTATAAATATAAAAAAAATTATAAAAGATCCAAAAAGGATTTTATATTCCTTGGTTTCTGCAATTATAACATTGTTGATAACTGCTTATACTTGGATACCAATAATAGAACAAATGATATTAAGTAAGTTTAATATTCAGGAATCAAAACCTTTTGCATATGATAGATCTGTATCAATAAATGATATTTTGACCTTTAATAGAAACTCGAGGTTTTTTGTTGGAATAATACTAGTTATATTATCATTATTATATATTATTTTAATAATAAAGAAGAAAAATAATTTATTTGTTTTAACATGTTTTTTAGTTGGAGGATTATCTTTAATATTAACAATAAAAACTCCGTTCCTAAAAGAAATTTGTAATCATTTTACTTTGTTTAATAATATTCAATTTGCATGGAGAATGGGACTAATATCAACTCCATTACTTTCATTTGTATCAGGATATAGTATAAATAGTATATTTAAGGAAAAAAGAAAGTATTTTATTATAATAACTATAGTATTATTTTCTATTTTGAATTTAATAATATATAATAAATACTATATAAGAAAAAATGTAGATTTTAATAAATTTTCTACTAAGTATAGTGAGTTTATAGGAGCTGGTAAAGAATATTTACCAGAAGGTGCAAGTATAGAAAAAATAAAAAAACGTGGTAATATAGTTACAAGTAATGATAAGAATTTTAGGTATAGTAATTACATTAAAAAAGGTCCTTATATTAGTTTATATTATAAGGTTAGTAGAAAAGATTCTTATATAGATTTACCGTTATTATATTATAAAGGATATAATTTTAAAGTAGTATCAATAGATGGAACTAAAACAGAGTATGGGCAAGTAGAGAATAATAAAGATATGTATGTAAGAGTTAATATAGGTGATATAAAAGAAGGCAAATTAGTAGTTGATTATAGTGGTACTAATTTAATGAAATTGGGATATTTTATAACTATGTTCACTTTAATTTGTTTAGTTATATATTTTAGAAAAATAAATAAATGTTATAAATAAAAAAATGAGAAGTTATTTTAAAATAACTTCTCATTTTTTTATACAGCTTTTATTGA
>NZ_JAUNLM010000052.1 GCF_030532265.1 Clostridium sp.
GAGTGCTGGCCTGTCACGCCAGAGGTCGAGGGTTCGAACCCCTTCTGAGTCGCCAAAGTTAGAAGTAAGATTTTATCTTACTTCTTTTTTTTATTTTTTTATTCTTTATATTATCAATCACGACATATAATTATTTTCATAATCTATTAATAAGAAATTATAAAAATTAACACGAAAAGGAGGTTAATAATGAAATTAAATGAAGTTGAGTTAGGGTCTATTGTGAAGGTAATTGATATAGAAGTAGATGGAGATCTTAGAAGAAGGTTTTTTGATATGGGAATAGTAGAAGGGACTTTAATAGAAGTTTTATACGAGAGTCCATTTAAAGATCCAAGAGCATATTTAATAAGAGGGACTGTAATTGCAATAAGAGAAGAGGATAGTGAAAAGATTAGTGTAGTTAATCAATTTTAGGAGAGGATTAAATTGGGACTAAATAAAAACTCAACTGGAATAAATATATTATCTTTAAATAATTATAAAAATAATACTAAAGAGAATTTTGTAATTGCATTAGCTGGAAATCCAAATGTGGGAAAAAGTACGGTTTTTAATGCATTAACTGGATTAAATCAGCATACTGGTAATTGGCCAGGAAAAACAGTAAGTAATGCGGAAGGATATTATGAATTTAAAAATAAAATTATTAAGGTAGTTGATTTACCAGGAACTTATTCACTATTATCTAATTCAGAAGAAGAGGAAATTGCAAGGGATTATATATGCTTTAATAAACCTGATTTAGTTGTTGTAATAGCTGATGCAACTTCTTTAGAGAGAAACTTAAATTTATTTTTTCAGATCTCGGAAATAAGTAAAAGAGTAATTTTATGTGTTAATTTAATAGATGAGGCTAAGAAAAAGGGTATAAATATAAATACTAAATTATTATCAAAAGAAATAGAAACATCAGTCATAGAAACAGCTGCAACAAAAGGAGTAGGTATAGAAGAATTAAAGGAAGCTATACTTATTGAAGTGTCAAGAGAAGAAAATGAAAAATGCTTAATAAAATATGATAATTATATAGAAAAAAATATTAAAGTTTTAAAAAATGTTCTAATGGAAGCTAATAATGAAATTACAGAAAAAGAAGGTAGATGGATAGCTTTAAGATTATTAGAAGGAGATAGCAGTATAAAAAATTCTATATACAATATATATAACTTTAATGAAAAGAATTTGGATATAATTTCATTAAAAGTTAATGAGATACTAGAAGAAAATAGAGATAAGATTATAGGGGATAAAATAATAAAAACTCTTATAGGTAAGGCTGAAAATCTTTGTAATAAAGTTGTAAAAGTAACGGATAAATATAATAATTTTCAAAGAAAAATTGATAAAGTATTAGTTTCTAAAATAACTGGAATACCTATAATGATAATTACATTGCTTGTTGTTTTGTGGATAACAATAACATTAGCAAATTATCCATCTTCTATGCTTGCAAATTTATTCGGATATGGTGAAGAGTATTTAAGAGATTTATTTTTAAATACATCTGTACCAAATTGGATTTCTGGAATTTTAATAGATGGTGTATATGTAACATTAGCATGGGTAGTTTCGGTAATGCTTCCACCTATGGCTATATTTTTTCCTATGTTTACTCTTTTAGAAGACTTAGGATACTTACCAAGAATTGCTTTTAATTTAGATAAGTGCTTTAAAAAATGCTGTTCATGCGGAAAACAAGCTTTAACTATGTGCATGGGTCTTGGATGTAATGCAGCTGGTGTAATAGGATGTAAAATAATAAATTCTCCTAGAGAAAGATTAATAGCAATTTTAACTAATGTATTTATGCCTTGTAATGGCAGATTTCCAATGCTTATATCTATAGCTACTATATTCATGGGAGGAATATCAGTAGGAATTAGTGGAAATTTAGTATCAGCAATTACTGTTACTGTTGTTATTATTTTTGGAGTTCTTATGACTTTTCTAGTATCTAAAATTTTATCTAAGACTATACTTAAGGGAGTTCCATCAAACTTTATATTAGAACTTCCTCCATACAGAAAACCTCAAGCAGGTAAAATAATAGTTAGATCAATATTGGATAGAACATTATATGTACTAGGAAGAGCGGTAGTTGTTGCAGCACCAGCTGGTGTTGTTATATGGGTATTTTCTAATATTAATGTTGGAGATAGTTCGCTTTTAACAGTATGTGCTGATTTTTTAGCACCTTTTGCTAATAGTATAGGTGTAGATGGATATATTTTAATGGCATTTATACTAGGCTTACCAGCTAATGAAATAGTTATGCCAATTATAATAATGAGTTATTTAAGAGCGACAACAATGCTTGAACTAGAAAGTTTATATGAGCTTAAAGACTTGTTAATAGCAAATGGCTGGACAATACTTACGGCTATTAATGTTATGATATTATGTTTAATGCATTATCCATGTGGAACAACGCTTTTAACTATAAAAAAGGAAACAAATAGTATTAAGTGGACTATTATAAGTTTTTTAATACCAACTGTTGCTGGTATATTTATATGTTTTTGTACAACACAAATTTGGAGATTGATCGTATAAAAAGTGGAGTATTTATAAATACTCCACTTTTTATCTCTTTGATAAATTTAATTTTATTCTTATATCTTCAGAATAAAACTTTTGTAATTTAAAGTTTCCTAAAAGTCTTGATGATATTCTTTCGCTATAATGTCTTGAAAGTTCAGCTAATGTGAAGTTAGTTGATATAATCATCTTTTTCTTTTTAAGCAGTTTTTTATTTATTAAATTAAATAATTCTGTAGCAACAAAATCATTAAGTTGTTCTGAACCTAAATCATCTATAATAAGAAGATCACAGTCTATAAGAAGTTTTTCCATATAAGTATTATTATTAAATCTTACTTCTTTTAATGCTTTTATTAATTCATCAGAAGTTTTATAAATAACTAAGAATCCTCGATCTAAAAGTTCTTTAGCTATACAATATGAAAGAAAGGTTTTTCCGCTACCTGGAGTTCCATAAAACAATAAGTTATCAGAACTATTACTGAAGTTTGGAATAAAGTCTTTCATTATGAATTCTAGATTATTTCTCATATTAGTTCTAGGAGAAAATTTTTCATAACTATCTTTTGATGATGAAAAGAGCTCAATATTAAAGTTACTAAAGTTGTTATCTTTAAGTATTTCTTCAAGTTCTGAATCTTTGTAATATAGTTTAGTTAGTTTTTCTCTATAACAATCACATTTTTCTATTCCTACATAACCTGTATCTTGACATTTATTACATCTATAATGCATATTTAAGTATTCAGGATCATATCCATATTGAACAAGCTTTTCACATTTTTTAGCTCTTATATCAATAATATTATCTTTAATTTCTTGAATTTGATCTTCAGTAGCGTTACTCTTTAAAATTGTCATAGATAATTTTAATGAAAGTTTATGAATTTCATTATCTAAGTCAATTATTTCAGGATGTAGTGCTTTAATTTCAGCTCTACGTTTTTTTAAGTTATGAGTTTCTTCATTTCGAATTTTTTGATATACTTCCATTAATTCAGATTGATATCCCTTAATCATCTTTATCCCATCCTAACAGTTTTTTCTCTAAGGAGTCATAATCATACTCTCTTTGTTTAAAATCATTAAATCTGATAGCTTTTGGCTTGTTTTGATTATTAGAATTGAAATTATTATTAAAGTTCTTATTTGACTTATTATGATTTTTATCTTTTAATGCAACATCTTCTATAGTTTTTATATCATTTTTATGCCAATTACCTAATATTCCATCTATGTACTTAAAGTCTGCCCTATTTAACCTTTCAAAGCATATATCACAAGCTTTTTCTATTAAAGGCATTTGAAATTTATAAGTAAATATCCATTTTTCAAGCATTTCTTCTTGTGGTTTCATAACTTCAGATGATTTCATCCCAAGATAAGATAAAATTCTTCTTATTTTAGTCCACTTATCTTCTGTTTGTTTAATTTGAGATTGAGCATCTTCTATCGTCTTTATGCCCATATCATTCCAAGCTTCAGCAACCTTCTCTATATATCTGAAATTAGTTTTTCCTTTTGAAGAACAATATTCTATTAGTAATAGTATTAATTCAGATGGGAATGAAAAATCCTTTTGCCAACCAAGATATATTTCCATTTCTTTGCTTGAAAGAGGTCTTGATAATATTTTTTCTATGTCTTTAAGCATATCGTGTGTTTCTGAACTGTTTAGGGCTTCTAATATATTTATACTATCTTTATTGAACTCTACATCTTCTTCTTTAAGGTCAATAAATTCTATATTAAAATTATTCATTTTATCTATTGGAACAAGTTTTAAAACACCTTCATCATTCCAGTAGTTTAATGCATTCATTATGTCAGATTCTAGTAAGTTTAATGTTGAAGCTAAAATTGAAGAATTAACTCCAAGTTCACCACTTACGTTATATTTTAACATTAACAAATAAACCTTAACAAATTCACCACGAGCTTTTGGCATGTATTTTTCTAGAAAGACATTGCTAACAGGGGTAAAATCTAAAGGTTTATTTTTAAGCATAAAAGTGCTCATTTAGATTCTCTACCTTTCAAATTAAATTTAATAGTTAAATTATATTATTTCATTTATGTAAACTAATTATAACAAAGGGAACATTATATAACAACTTAAGGAAAATCTTTAATATGAATAAAAATTTTATCAATTGGGAAAGTTAATTGATGTGTTAAAAAACTATAGAAAAGGAGATTTTTATGAGCTCGAGAAATATTAAGAAATTTATACTATTACTATTTATATTAATATCAGGAGCATTATTAATAAACAACTTTTTAGATTATAGAGCAAAAGGCTTTGAAGTATATTTAGGAAATGCTGTAATTGGTTATGGAAATAATAAAGAAAGAATTAAAGAAGATTACAATAAAATATTAGTGAGTATAAATGATAAATTATCAAAAGAAGAAAAAATAGATAAGAAAAGATTATCTTTTAAAAGAATTTATGAAGATGTTCAGCTTACGAACTATGATGAATTTATGAGTAGTATTATAAATTCACTGAATAATGAAGTAACATTAAAGTTATTAAGTATAGATGGTGTAAAGTTAGGATATGTTATTGATGAAAATCAATTAGAAGATGTTTTAAGAGAGGTTAGTAATATATATATTACTAAAAATAAAATAGATAATAAAAAAATTAATAACATAAATATAAAAGGTAATATAAATTTAAAAGATGAAAAGGTTAATTTATCAAAATTAGATAGAAGTGAAGATTTAGCAAATTCTATTATAGAAAGAAATGAAAAAGAATTATTAAAAGTTGAATTAACGTTAAGGGATAAATTAATAGTAGATGTAGAGCCATCAGTTAAAATTGAAAGAACTGATGATTTGTTTTTAGGAGAAAGTTATGTAAAAAGCAAGGGGGAAAGAGGGAGAAAGGAACAATACATAGAAACAATATATATAAATAATGAAAAGAAGAATAGTGAAGTTATTTCTGAAAATACAATAGTAGAAAGTAAAAGTAAAGTTATATGCAAAGGGACAAAAAATCCTTTAAATGGTAATACTCCATTTTTAATGAGACCTACTAGAGGAGATGTCATAACATCTAGCTTTGGTAAGAGATGGGGTAAAAATCATAATGGAATTGATATAGCAGGAAATACTGGAGAACCTGTAGTAGCTGCATTTGATGGTGTTGTTAAAAATGCATTCTTTGAGAGGAATGGTTATGGAAACATTGTTATTCTAGAACATGAAAATGGACTTGAGACAAGATATGCACATATGAGTAAGATAGATGTGAAGGAAGGAGAAAAAATTAAGAAAGGTGATGTTGTTGGAAAGGTTGGAAGTACTGGAAGAAGTACAGGGCCACACTTACATTTTGAATTAAGAGCAAATGGAAACCCTGTAAATCCTGAAGATTATATAGATTAATTATTTTAATATATTATTAAAAGATAAAATTCCATTACCAACAATATCTTTAGGTAAATCTTTTTTATCGCAAGCTAACTTTATTATAGATAAAACATCATTAAATGTATAAGATGGATTACTCTCTAATATTAATGCACATACAGAGCAAACAAATGCAACTGCTAAAGATGTTCCACTAAATGTTTTATAGTTAGAATTTAGCTTACTTGGATATACCTTAATACCATTTCTTTCGGAAACATATGAAGTATTACTATTTAATGATGCTATATTAGTACAGGATGCAACACAATTAGGTTTAATAATTTTATTGTATGGACCTTTTGATGAATATAAATAAGGTGTGACTGGTTTTGAGCTATTTACCCCACCTACAGTTATACAATTATTTAATGTTGCTATTCCTTTAATCATATCTTTTTCATAATTTACACTTCCACTTGGAACGATTGGTATTAAATTATGTTTTATTGCAACATCAAATACACATTTAAATGCATCAATTATATAATAATTTAAATTTAAAAGTTCAAAAGGTAAACAAAGAATTCTTATATTTTTTTCTTCTGATAATTTTATTAAGCATTCAATACTATAAAGTACGTCAGAAGCATATCCTTTACCTAATTTGTCAAAGGCTTTATAACAAATTATATTACTTGATGGTGATATGCCTTTATATAGATTATTAGAATTTAAACCACTAGAACACATTATTCCTGCTATTGCAGTTCCATGTCCGTTATCATCATAAGGATATTTAAATTCATTTATAAGATCAAAAAAATATTCTATTTTATTATTAGGGCTTAGAAGATCAGGGTGAGGAAAAACACCACTATCTACTAAGCCTATGTTTATATTCTTTCCTGAATATTTTGATTTATTAGTGTCGTATAAATTGCAGTTATTTGCTGAAGTGACACTTATTCCACATAAAAATAAGTAGTCATCAAGAAATATACTTTCTACTTCTGGATATTCAATTAATTTTTTTATTTCATATTTATTTAAATTAGCAACAACTATATTACAATAATCTAGTGAATAAATTAAAGCACCTTTAAAGTGAGATATTTTCTTTACTATAGATGAAAATAAGTTTTTACACTTTACAAGGACTCTATATTTTTTATAAGAATTATTTTTTAATGCGATGTTTAGATTATAATCAAGTTTATTTTTAAAACTAAACATAGAGTTCTCCTAAAATATTATTACAATATCATAGTATAAATTTGATACAATAATTGTTAATAATATTTTATTTAATATAAAAATTATAAAAAATAAGCTATAGTAAGACTATAGCTTATATGTTTCTCCGACATTTATAATTTTGACGGTGTTATCTTTAAAGTTAACTAATGTATCATGAGTTTCATCAAAGTCTTCTAATGATATTTTAAATGTTTTATAATGAATAGGAATCATTATTTTACTTTTCATCATTTTAAACATTTTATAACTTTGCTCAGGATTACAATGCATATATTCAAATCTAGCGGGTTTATAACAACCTACTGGCATAAGTGCAACATCACATTCTATATCTTTAAATGCTTCGGTGTAAGCTGTATCTCCTGCAAAGAAAATTTTCTTATTGTTACCTTCAATAATATAGGAGTTACTCTCATCGTCTATGCCAATATAAAATCTACGACCATCATGATTAGCTTGAATAGATTTCACTTTAATAAAATCATCTTCAAATGTATTACCAGATCTTAATAAGTGAACATTTTTATATCCTAGCTTTGATAAAATCCTTTTATAGCCTTTAGGAACTATAACAGTTGCATCTTTATTTAACTTTTTAAGTTGCCTTAATGATGGAAAATGCATATGATCCATATGACCATGTGATAAAAGAATATAATCAAATTTTAATTCAGTAATATCAAATGGTTTTTCTATAACTCTTTTAAAATATCCTAATCTATTTGAAATAACAGGATCTGTTAAAATTAATTTTCCACCTAAATTTAGTATTGTTGTAGCATGACCGTACCAGTGTATTGAATCTTCATGGATTGGATCATTTGCAGATTTATCTCTATCATTAAAATATTCTCTCATATTTGTGTAAGTTAACTTAGATAAAAAATGAATGTTTTTAAATAAATTCATAAGTATTATCTCCTTAAGTGTTAGTTATCTTTTCCACTTAAATACTATAATACCTATAATCATAATTGCAACACCTAAAAAATCTTTTAAGGTAAAATTAAGTTTTTCAGTACCAAATAATCCAAAGTAATCAATTATTGCAGCAGCAATAATTTGAGATATTAATATTACTCCTATAGCATAAGTAGTTCCAAGAGAACCTATACTCATCATAACAGTAAATATTATTACTACTCCAAGTACTCCACCTAAAAGATATAGTTTGTTTGCGTTATTAAGTTCTTTAAAATTACCTTTACCAGCAAATGCAGTTATAATGACTGTAAGTATTAAACCTATTAATTGAACTAATACATTAGTTTCCCAAGTACCTATCTTCTCTCCAAGCTTTGTATTAAAAACTCCTTGAAGGCTCATTGAAATTCCAGATACTATTGCATAAATTATTCCTAACAATTGAATCACCTCAAAGTTAGTTTTACCAATTAAGTAAAAATTATAATAAAAAAAAGCTATAAGAAAATCTTATAGCCAAATGATTAATTAAATTGTTTAAATCCTTCTGTTATTTCATCTTCTGAAAATCCAAGAGAATTTCCAAGACTTAGTAAATCTTCGAATAAAGTTTCAAAATGATCTTCTGAACGTGATATGATTAAATCATTTATATCTATATAGAGATTAAGAAATTGATCACTTAAACAATATTCTGTAGGTTGCATAGAAATTTCAGTTACGTTGTCATATTCATTAGTAATTCCTATTGATAATACTTGTTGTAAACAAATTAAATACTTATTAAAAATCTTTTTCTTATCAAGATGAGAGTTTATATTTTTAGAATAGTTAAAGCAATCAGTTTCATTTGCAAGGTCACTAATCTTAATATGTAACTCTAAATTTTTACGAGATTTAATTTTATAATCATCTAAATCTGGATTAATAGTTATTTTATTATCAAGTTTTTTTTGAATTTTAAATAAATTGGAAACAAACATCAACGAATCCTCCCTGCTCTTAAAGCAATTATCTTTATTTATTTTACAAAAACTTTCAGTAGATGAAAAGGTCAGTAAACGAATACAAATAAAACTTTTTTGAAAATTTATAAAATTTCATAAAATTTAGAAATAAAATTAAAAAAATAAACTTCATTTATTTTAAATGAAGTCTTAATTAAAAAATAATTTAAAATGTTTTTAAATCAAAATCTTTTATTTTTAATTCTTTTTTATTATGTGGAACTTTCCATAATTCAAATTTATCTATTTTTAGTGTTTGATTTTCTAAATTTTTATTTATGGTAGATTTTAAATCAAAAGAATTTTTCTTATTATCTTTTGGAAGATAATTTAAGTTAGCTAAGGAAACAGATAATTTATCTATATTTTCTTCTCTAACATTAAATCCATGAAGTTTTAATGTATCTTTTAGACATCTTTCGATTTTTTTGATATATCCAACTCCATTTAAATTTATATTTATAGTCTTTAAATTTTCATTTATAGCAAATTCATCAGAAAGTTCTATTTTAAATTTCTTATAAGGTTTTAAAACCTTTTCTATTACTGGTGTTAATTTTTCAATATTAGGATTATCTAATATTTCTAGTGCTATATATGGAGCAGGTGAATTTCTGTTTGCTCTAAACTTTTTTGATAAGGTTTTTTGAATAGGGTTTATAAATTCATATGAAGAATCATCAAATAATGCAACAATATAGTATCTCATATTTTACCTCGCCTAATATACTCTTTGATTTAATAACCAAACTTTTCTATAAATTATAACATAATACTTTAAAGAAAAAAACTAAAAGGAATAAATAAAAGGTTTTATCACATACTACTTATGTAACTTAAGTTTAGGAGGGATTTTTTATGGATCACAATTCAAGTATTAAATGTGTAGTTAATGAATGTAAATATCATTGCAAAGAAGATAATTATTGTACATTAGACACAATTATGGTAGGAAAACATTCTCATAAAGCAACTACAACTGAATGTACAGATTGTAACTCTTTTGAAGTTAAATAACAAAAATAACCATTTAGAGATAGATAAAAGCCCACAAAGCTTTTATCTATCTTATTTTTTGTCAAAAAAATATTTCAATAATGCAACTTTGTGTTATAATGATAAACGAACTATAAAAATTGATAATAGGATTATAATGTCTAATAGATATTTTTTTGATAAATAATATAATTTTGGGAATTTTAAGTATATAGAATCTAAAAATAAGGGTGAATTGGATGGAAAAGTTAGTTATAAATGGAGGAAGACCTTTAGTAGGGTCAGTTGATATAAATGGAGCTAAAAATGCAGCAGTCGCAATATTACCAGCAGCAGTAATTGCTAGTGAATCAAAGTGTGTTATAGATAACATACCAGATATTGAGGACGTACATTGTTTAGAAAGAATACTTGTAAGCTTAGGTTGTAAAGTTAGAAAAATTGATAATAATACATTAGAAATAGATAGCACAGAGGTTAATAATTATGATGCTTGTACTGAAGATGTAAGAAGAATGAGAGCATCATATTATTTTATTGGAGCACTTTTAGCAAGATTTAAAGAAGCAAGAGTTGAACTTCCAGGGGGATGTCCTATAGGTGTTAGACCTATAGATCAACATATTAAAGGCTTTGAAGCTCTAGGTGCAGATGTTACTATAGAACATGGTGCTGTAAAGGTTAAAGCTGATAGATTAGTAGGAACAAATATTTTCTTTGATGTTGTTTCTGTTGGAGCAACTATAAATGTTATGATAGCTGCTACAGGAGCAGAAGGAGTTACTACTTTAGAAAATGTTGCTAAGGAACCACATGTAGTTGATGTTGCTAACTTCTTAAACTCAATGGGAGCAAATATTAAGGGTGCTGGTACTGATATTATAAGAATTCAAGGTGTAGAAAAGTTCAAAGGTTGTGCATATAGCGTAATACCAGATCAGATAGAAGCTGGTACATTTATGATAGCTGCAGCTGCTACTAAAGGAGATGTAACTATAAAAAATGTTATACCAAAACACTTAGAATCAATAACAGCTAAACTTAATGAAATGGGTGCTAAAGTTGAAGAAGGTGATGATTCTGTAAGAGTTACATGTTCTGGAAAGTTAAAAGGAGTAAATGTTAAGACAGCTCCATATCCAGGTTTCCCAACAGATATACAACAACCAATGTCAACTTTATTAAGTATAGTGCCAGGAAGAAGTTTAATAACTGAATCAATATGGGAAAGCAGACATAAACATATTGATGAACTTAAGAAAATGGGTGCTAATATAAAGGTTGAAGGAAGAGTTGCTATAATAGATGGAGTTGAAAAACTTACTGGGGCGGTTGTTAAGGCAACTGACTTAAGGGCCGGAGCCGCAATGGTTATAGCTGGTCTTATAGCAGATGGTTCAACTGAAATAACAAGTATAGAGCATATAGATAGAGGATACCCTCATATTGAAGATAAGTTCAGAAGTTTAGGTGCTGAAATAGTAAGAGTTGATGTAGCAGAATAATTGGGGGCGAAGATATATAATGAAATTTTGTTCGCTTTATAGTGGGAGTAGTGGAAATAGTATTTTTGTAGGTAACGATAATACTAGAATATTAGTTGATGCTGGAATGCCAGGCAAGAAGATTGATGAAGCACTAGCAAAGATAGATCAAAATCCAAAAGATATAAATGGTATTTTTGTGACACATGAACATTCAGATCATATTAAAGGTGTGGGAGTTTTATCAAGGAAATATGATATACCTATATATGCAAATGATAAAACATGGGAAGCCATGAAAGGATCTATTGGCAAAATAAAAGAACACAATATAAAAATAATGGACAGAAGAAGTACGGTAATTATAAATGATTTAGAGATTAAATCATTTGTAATACCTCATGATGCTATTTCTCCAGTTGGATATACAATAAAGTCAAAAGATAATTTAATAAGTATTGCAACTGATTTTGGTACATTTACTGAAGAAATAAGAGATAATATAAAAGATTCTAATATTATACTTTTAGAATGCAATCATGATGTTAGTATGCTTAAATTTGGTCCTTATCCTTACAATCTTAAGAGAAGGATATTAAGTGAAATAGGACATTTATCAAATGATGATTGTGGAGAAGCTATTGCTGAAATTATAAAGCATGGTAATGATAAAAAAATAATATTAGGTCACTTAAGTGGTACAAATAATCATCCAGACTTAGCTTATCAGACAGTTTTAACTTCTTTAGCTGAAAAAGGTATTGAAGAAGGTTTGGATGTTAAAATTTCAATGGCTAGTAGACATGAACCTAGCTCATTAATTAACTTATAATAAGAAGGAAAGAGGGAGAATGAGATGAGTTTATACAAAAATTGGACTGACATGGTTGTTGAATATGTAAAAACAAAAGGTGAAAAAGCTTTTTGGGAAGAGTATGGTAAGATAGAAACAAATATTTATAAAGATTTATTATCAAACCACAAAGAAGTAAAAAAAACAACAATAAATAATTTAGCTAAAGAACAAAATACAACTGAAGAATTCGTAATGGGATTTGTTGATGGAATAAATGATAGTTTAAAAGTACCATATGATTTAGAAACTATAGATGGAAACACTGAATTAGTATTAGATATAGATTTTGAGAAATTATATTTTAATATGTTAGATGCAAAAGCTGATTATTTATTTAATTTACCACAATGGGATGGAATTTTTTCAGAAGAAAAGAGAAAAGAAATTAAAAAAGCATATAATGATTCAAAGACAGTAAGAAATGAAGAAAAGATAGGCAGAAACGATCCATGTCCATGTGGAAGCGGAAAAAAATATAAGAAATGTTGTGGAAAATAATTTAGACATTTAAAAGCTCATAAGATTTTATGAGCTTTTCTTAATATTTAGAACAAGTTATATTAAATTTATATTTTTTTTATTTTTATATAAATATTTAGGAGGTTTTGTATTATGGATAAAAATGTTATATGGGCAAATGAACAAAAGATAACCAGAACTGTACAAGCTATAAATAAAAATAATATGAACGGATACTATGCAAAAGATAGAGAAGAACTTATAAGAATTATAGAAGATATAGTAAGTGAAAATTCCTTAGTTTCATGTGGAGGTTCTATGACTCTTTTGGAAACTGGTGTAATGGAACATTTAAGGAGCGGAAGATATAAGTTTTTAGATAGGTATAAAGAAGATATTACAAGAGAAGAAGTTGTAAATATGTTTAAGGAATCATTTTTTGCTGATGCATATTTTACAAGTAGTAATGCTGTTACTGAAAATGGGGAACTTTATAATGTAGATGGAAATGGAAATAGAGTTGCAGCAATGCTTTATGGACCAGAAAAGGTTATAGTTATTTGTGGAGTAAATAAAATAGTAAAGAATGTTGAAGAAGCAATAAAAAGAAATAGAGAATGTGCTGCACCAATAAATGCAAAAAGATTAAATAAAGAAACACCATGTTCAAAGGTTGGATATTGCATGGATTGTAAAAGTAAAGATAGAATATGCAATGAGTATACTTTAATAAAAAGACAAAATAGAAAAGAGAGAATGCACATAATATTTTTAAATGAAAACTTAGGATATTAAAAAACATATGCACTAGTTAATAAAGTATAACTATACTTAATTTTTTGAACGCAAGGAGATACTTTCAAAATAAAATTAAAATAACTAGTGCATTTAACTATTATAAATATATGATTTTGGTTAAAACATTATTACATAATTTCAAAAATGTTTAGTTTAGGAGGAAAAATGAACATAACATTAGTTACTGTAGGTAAATTAAAAGAAAAATATTTAAAACAAGCTATTGATGAATATTCAAAAAGGTTAGGAAGATACTGCAAACTTGATATAATAGAACTTCCGGATGAAAAAACTCCTGATAATGCATCAGAGAAAGAGGAAATTCAAATAAAGGAGAAAGAAGGTAGATTAATACTTTCAAAAATAAAGGATAATTCCTACGTTGTAGCTATGGATTTACAAGGTAAAGAAATTACATCAGAGCAGTTTTCGAGTTTTATAGAAAAGTGTGGAGTTACTGGTAATTCAAATATAGTATTTATAGTTGGTGGAAGCCTTGGTCTTTCTGATGAAGTGAGAAGAAGAGCAGATTATAAGTTATGTTTCTCTAAGATGACTTTTCCACATCAGCTATTTAGAGTTATGCTTTTAGAACAAGTATATAGAGCTTTTAGAATAATGAA
>NZ_JAUNLM010000053.1 GCF_030532265.1 Clostridium sp.
TTGATGGTGTTGATCTAACATTTAATGTGCTTGATACATTAACTACTTTTCCTGTGTCGGCGTGTACCCTTTTATACATAATATTAATATAAAAAAACTACATTATATATGCAAAAAAAGAGAATTAATATTTAAAAGTAATGGTGGTAACAGAGTAAGCTTAACTTATTCAATTACCACCATTTATAAGCATTTTTTATCAAGTCCTGTAGCTCTAATACAATCACATTTGCAATCAGTTGTATTATTTTCTCTATACAATCGTCATAAGTATATAAACCACCAAACTTACTTTTCTTTTTAACCAATTAACTTTAAATAACTAAGTAACATTTTATTTATATCTTATTAAATTAAATATCTTCAAAAATTGAATTCATATCAATCTTTAAATTTTCAAATAGCCTAGAATTAAGCTGATCATAATTTTCTTGAATATGAGACACATAAGTTTTATTTATAAAATCATATGTATGTACTTGGAAAGTCCTATTTTTAGGATCAATAATCCAATATTCTCTAACCCCATATTTTAAATATAAATTAAATTTTCTTACAGTATCATCACTAACATTAGAACTTAATATTTCAACTATTAGTGTAGGTACTCCTTTGTATCTCTTATCATCAAATCCAGATTTATCGCACATAACTGATATATCTGGAATAACTACATCTGTTTTAATATCATCTTTACTTAAAAACACATCATATGGAGCTAACATAACTTTACATTTACTTTTTGAAAAATATTTTTTTAGTTCCATACCTAAATTTAAAGCTACAGTTTGATGCATTGTACTTGGAGACCAAAGTTTTATAATTTCTCCATCTATAAACTCATATAAATCTTTAGAACTATCTCTAAGTTTATTATATTCATCTAAAGTATAAATTTTAGAATTAGGTACACCCATATCTAAAAACCTCCTTAAATCCAAGGTATCTAATTGTTGTTTTAATTCTATCTTTTTCTATATTCTTTTGCAATTTTTATCTATTACTATGCAATAATCATAAATATATAATCTCCCAAACATAGCTTTGATACTTATTCTTAAATAAAGGTAACCAAAATGGGAATTTAATAATAATTTTTTATATATTAAAAACTATTGTTTATATGAAAAGTTATAAAACCTAGTATTTAAGCAAATTTCACTTTATTTAATAAATTAAAAGTCTAAACAAATCTTTTAAATTTTAAAAGTTAAAGGTGACCAAAAAGGGGGAATATAAAATTTTCTTCTGTGTATTTATAAATTTAAAACTATATTTATAAATTCTAATTCATTTTCAATAATTCTATATGGGCTATACTCCTTATAACCCTCTTTGGAGCTTAAAGTAAATATTTCTATTCCCTTATCTAATGTTTCTAATGTTAAATATCTAGATAAAGAAGCTAATTTATCTCCAATATTTATTTTTAAAGCATAGCAACCTTCTATTTCTTTATTTGTAGCTACTAAATAAACCATTTAATAAGTCTCTTTTTCAATTACTCTCCTTTGTTCCTTTTGTAATTTCAAGTTACATAACGCCATATAGAAATCTTGTTCATCTTTAGTTTTAGCCATTTTAAATAATTCTTTTAGTCCATTGTATTCATATTTTAAAAATTCATTATACAAATTAAACATAATATTTAACTCCTTAAATTTAATTAATATAAAAAGAAGATAAATTTTATATATTCTTTCACTATCATAAAAATAAGAAACTTCAGAAATAAATATAAAATTCATCTTCTTTATAGTGTTTTGGTAATTAATATTTGCAATTTTAAAATAAATACTAGAGTTTCAATTACCATTAAACAAAATCACAGTATTAATATAAATTTTAAATTAAAATAAGCTTTTAAACAATAAAAATATAGCTTAATCCTCGTTATATAAAAAATTTTTAAATTTAAAATCAAAAAAAATTTATTTTAATTTTATATAGCTCTTTTCAAGGAGCTCATTTCTATTATCTCCATGACTTAACCAAGCACTTGTTTTATTAGCTGCATCTTTTATGCTTAACCCAGATTTTCTATAACTATCAAATTTTTCTTGTGCTATTAATCTTCTTATATCATGATTACTAAGCCTTTCTATTCCTAGCTTGTCCTCTATTCTATTTAAATATCTATTTATAGAATCTCCCTTTATACTAAATAATCTATCTTCATGATAATTATGCTCTAATATTTCTTTAACGAGATTTATTCTATCCTCTGGAATATCTCTTATAAGTTCTCTTCCTCCTTTTGTATTTACAAATTTTATAGTATTATCCTCTAAATTTATATTTTCTCTACTTATTCTAGCCACTTCTTCAACCCTAACCCCTAAAAAATCTTGTAATCTAACCGCATATCCGCTTTCACTTATATTTTTTTCTGCATAATCTAATATTTTATTATAGTCCTCTCTTGTTATAACGCTATTTGCTCCTCTATCCACGCTGTAAGCCTTTTTAGCTACAGGTATAGATATTTCACTACTCCAATTCGTTTTAACGCCATATGTGGCGTTTATAGCCTCTTGAATTTTAAACAAGCTATTCGCATATGTATCTATTGTATTTTGCGTGCAACCTCTCGCTTTTGCACTTTCTAAGTAACCTTGAATATCTTCCGCTTGTATATCCTTCACATACTTAACATCTCTTCCGTTATCCTTTAAAAATTTTTGTAAAGACTTTGCCATATCCTTTAGCCTATATTTTTCCGCATAACTAAAAACTTTATCGCACATGGCTCTTCCCTCTTGGATCTTATACGCTCTTTTATCCCTGCCTTCTTTAAAACATTTATTTATAGCATATGTAATTTGTCCGTTAATATTTCTATTTTTCTTTTTACTCATAAAAACAACTCCAATCCATTCTAAAACCGCATATTTACTTATGTCTGGCATTAACAGGCTCCCTCTATCTGCCTGTTAATGCCGACATTGTATATACTAAAAATAATAAAAGCTTTTTCCTTTCAATCACAATTCTCCAACTCTTGGAGAACTAAATAAAATCCGCTATTGAGCTTTTAAGCAATAACTGTCGATTCTTCAAATTTCTAAATAAATAGAAACCTACAAAATGTCTATTTAAAAATAGACACTAAAATAATATTGCAGCTCCGCAGCAATATTATTTTTTGCATTTTACAAATGCAAAAAATTAATTTGGTATCCTGTTTTTTAAAAATTTTAAAAATAAAATTTTTAAAAAACTAAATTTATATAAAAAAAACAAATAAAAAAAATCTACCTAATTTTAAAATTTAAAACTAAATAATTAGTAAGTGGCTACACCACTATAAAAGACACATTAAACACCAGGTTTACTGGTAAATACTAATATTTATTTTCTTTTTAAAATTTTTAGATTTATCTATTTGTTATTAATCTTGCTTATAAAATTTTATAAGCTAATATTTATTTTTTATGTTAATCTTAGCCTTTAAAAGGCTATTTTAAAATTTAAATAATCCTAAGCAAAAGCTTAAAAAATTTGAAATGATCTTAAACTTACAGTTTAAAAAGTTGAATGTAAGCTAAAAAAATTTTTAGCTTATATTTTAATAATCTAATACATTAATTTTATAACATTTTCAAAGTTTTATCAAATTTATAACTAAATATTTTGTAACTACAATTATTTTTCGCGTAGCCACAAAAATAATTTAAAAAACTTTAAAATACAGATAAAATCATAGATTAAAAATTTTGTAGCTACATTTTTAAACATTGTAACCACAAGAAAAATTAATTTTTTTATGTTAAATAGGTCATAGTATTACTCCTAACAATGCTGATTTTACTATAATAACTTTTTAAAGTGTCATGACAAAATCTATGCTTGCTATTCTTCTATTTCAACTTCAATAAACTCTATCTTTTGATTTTCATATAAGTTTATATTTTTTATTTCTTTTAGATCTGACAGCACTTCATTATCTTCTATTAAACCATTTATATGTAAAGTTAAAGCTTCTTTACCATTTTCAATAGCTTCTTCAAAAGTGTAGCCGCAAGAAATACATCCTTTAAAATTTGGAAAAGTTACTGTTATTCCATCATTTTCTTTTGTTAAAACACAAGGGAATCTATATCTTTTTTTCATATAAATCACCTCCTTAAATTAAAAATATTTTTAAATATATTTTTTTTATTTTTTGATTTTCTTTTTTCTAAATTTAATTTAATTTCCTGAATTTTTTCTTCTGTAGCTACAGATCTTTCACATATTTTTTTATAGTTTTTTTCTTTTTCCTCATACTTTTTTATTTCATTTTCTGTAGCTACACTAATAATTTCACTTATAGTAACATTCTTATCCTTAGCTATTTCTTTTAATTTTTCTTTATGCTCTTTGGTCACTCTAACCCTTATAACATCATCCTTTATAATTTTTGTAGCCACAAAAAAATCCTCACTTTATCTATACTTCTACTTAATTTAATTCTGTAGCTACAAAATTAAACCTTTATTTTTAATATAAATTTTGTATTAAAAATAAAAAATAAAGTCTATTTATTTAAGTAGACTTTAAAAGAAAACAAGCTGGAAAATAATTTTTTCAGCTTGTTAAAGAGCATAAGGAGAAATTGCTATCACACAAAGTGTTAGACTAGGCAAAGCCTAGTATTTCATTGATATCAAAACAATTTCCACTTCTCCCACTCTAAGCCACAAATACGCCCTATAAAATCCATATATTATCCCACTTCAAGCCATAATATATTAACTACAAAATATTTAACTAAGCCATTCTTCTATTAAAAGAGTAATAGCTTTTTCCTCTGTAAACTCAAATTCATTACACTTTTCTTGAAACCTATCATAAAGAGCTTTATCAATTCTTATACCTTGTAAACTTCTAGTTGATTTCTTTTTCTTAGTATTATATTCTCTTGCTTTCTTATTTTTTTCTAATACAATATCAATACTATTATCCTTTATTCCATTTAAGTATTGTTCTGCTTCTTCTCTAGTTTTAAAACTTTTATATACTGAATTAAACCCTAATACTAATTTACTACATTCCTTCCAAGTAGTAACAATCTTATTCTTTACTCCCTTACCAACTTTAATTGCATAATACTTCTTACTATTCTTCTTAGCCATAACTATATAACCCTTTCTTAAATAAATATAATTATAAATACTATGTATTTTTTATTACCCCTTCACTCGCTAATTTTATTGTATTTTTTGTTGACTTTCAATCAAGCATCTGTTAATGGTTTGGTGAATTAGGAATACGGCTCGCTCCCCCCCTTGTAGTACATAAATAGATTTAATTTCCAAAATATTACATACTACAAAGGGGATCAGCAAACATTTATATTAATGGCTTGGAGCCATTGAGGTATCCGTGTCGCATTTAATCCCGTGGCTTCCAACCACTATGTGTATCTTTCTTGCTTAGGTCTGGTTTTATCAAGCATACTACCACGTAACTCTACACACACCCCTAGGAGCTAAAGCAAACTCCACCAGGACAGGCACTCCACTACTAAGAAACTATTATCTTAAATAGCTTGTCTAAGAAGTCGCTATTTCCATCTAACGGAGCTGCTATCGGTGGTGAGCCGACCAGTTTTTTATAGTGTTATTCCTTTAACCACTCACCTATAACTAGGATTTTTTCTATATTAAATTCTATATATCAACAAAAAAAGCTTAGGTAGTTAATACCTAAGCTTAGAATTTCTATTGTAAACATGTAATTAAGTAAACAAATTTTTTTAAACCCCTTGAAAAATTTTTATCTTTTTAATATACTATGTGTATATCAAGTAGATATAAAATCTTCGGTTGGGCTTGTCCTTAGCTTCTTGGTATTGCAGTACCTTTAAGTTACAATCAATTGTCGCCAAACAATTAATTGAACCGAAGTTGTTATATAAAGCCTTCAAATTGAAGTGCTTTTTTTTTATTTTCGAATCAAAATTTCTATCATTTACTAAAATTATCAATTTTAATTGGAAATTTTATGTCTTAATTTTACGCTTTTTTTCTTATTATGTAAACTCTAAATTTTATTTATTATAAAAAAAGATTTATAAACTTTAAATACAGTTTATAAATCTTTGAAATCAAACTAAAAACTAAATCTATTATAAAAATTTTCTTGATAACTTTTTATATTTTAAAAATTCATCCTCAATATACTTTTCATACAATTTTTCCTTACTATAAAAAACTTCTAGAAAACTATCCTTATTTAAAGCATCAACTTCATATATTTTATCTATTAAAAAAGAATTCTGTTCTCTTAACAAGATTACTTCATATGTAGTATGTTCTTTATTGACTTCATTATTACCAATAAAATTAAAACTTCTATCATAATTAACTAATACTTTTAGTCTATTTGAATCATCTTTATATATTTTTTGTAGTTCAATATTAAATTTTATATTTTCTTTTTCTAAATTTCCCCTAAGATTTAATAAAAACTTTGTTTCATATATATATATTAATCTACCATCATCCATATTTAAAAATCTTGTTGACGAAAATACTTCATTTAATTTATCAATATCAATATCAATATTTTCAAGCATAAAGAAATTTTCAATGAAATTTTCTACTCTTTCTTCTAATTTTTTATCATCTATCTCCTTCCAATTTCGCTCTTCACTATTTAAATATATATTAAATATTGATATAGTTGCTATTATTGAAGCAATTATTAAAATAAAAATACTTCTTTTTTTTAATACTCTATTCACATCTATCTCCCCAAACAACATTTTAATTATAATAATTATAACTAAAAAAATAATGAAATTTAATGAAAAAAAGACTTGTTAAAAAAAATTAACAAGTCTTATATTATTATGCTAAATATCCATCCTTAGTCATATTCTGAATCTTATATGCAAAAGCTCTAATAGTAGCATTAATTGATCTAATAAATACCTCCTGTGGCAAATATGCACCTCCTGCTCCATGTTTTATAAAGAAACCTAATCCAGTCATACCTGCTGGCAACCCAGCAATATCAAAATCAAGTCCTTCTTTTCCAATAAATTTATTTTTAATACAGTCAGTTAGTGAAGCACCATTATTGCCTATATCAGCTATAATTAACTCTTTTCTTTTATATGTTAAATTATAATAGTATTCTTCTGCTAAAATATATATTGGTGCTGTTCTTATATTTTTGGCAAAATATATTGAATCTATATCCGCATAAAAATCAGAATCTGAGAAAAAGCTCTTCGAATTTCCTAAAAGATGTATCGCACGTAGGTAAAGTGAATTTTCATCATTATCTGGTCCCATTGCAACTTCTCCAATTAAAGTTGCTAAATCAGCTCCCCAACCAGTCCAATACCTAGGTATCATACTAATTGTTGCATTATTTAAAGCATAACCTAATGTTGTTGCTGCTAAATGAGGCACTTCTATTTTAGACTTACCTACTTTTGTTGCATTTTTAAGATACATTGATGATCTTAGTTTTAAATCTTCACTTAATAATTGCTCAAACTGATTATACTCAGCAGGATTTAAAAGAACATCCCATGCAACTCCAAGAAAATCTTTAAGATTTCCTCTTGCTGAATACTCTTTACTTCTTAAATAATCTAAAACTATTCTATTTCTTTCTCCTACATTTTTATTTAACTTACCAGCAACTTCATATAAATCTCTCAAAACAATACAAAAATTATCAACTTGATCAATTTCATTTCCTCCTGATGAATTTATTTTAACAAAGTCACTTCTTACATAACCATATCCTGAGTTAAACCTTATTTTATACCAATTCTTTGTTTCTCCAGCTGGTTTAGTTTTAGCTAAGACATTTACTATATTTCCCAATCTTAATGTTCCTATTGCATCATAGGATGTTCCTGGACCACTTCTTACATTTAATACTGATGTTGGTTCTACATTTATTACTTCTCCGGTTGCATAATATGGTATTTCATTTGAGTTATCTCCCTCTGATGAACTTATTTTTACAAAATCGCTTCTTACATAACCATATCCTGAATTAAAACTTATTTTATACCAATCTTTTGTTTCTCCGGCAGGTCTAGTTTTAGCTACAATAGTTACTTTATTTCCTAACTTTAGTGTTCCTATTGCATCATAGGATGTTCCTGGACCACTTCTTACATTTAGTATTGATGTTGGTTCTACGTTAATTATTTCTCCAGTAGCATTATAAGGTGTTTCACTTGAACCCGATCCACCATTTCCACCATTATCTACATCTCCACCATTAGGATTATTCTTAAGGATATTTATTATTCCATTGAATGTTTTTCCTATATAATTTTTATTTTTAACATCATTATAGCTATAAGTATTTGTAGGATACTCAATTAAAACTGCTTTTGTATTCCTTAAAGTTGTTGCCCAGCTTGAAAAGAAACCTGAGCTATATACATTTTTATGCCCGAACCCAAATTGCTTTCCAAAATAGCTTCCTAACTCTGCATTACCTTGAGTAAATTCCATCCATCCATGAAAATCTAAAACAACCATTTCACTAGCACTAGCATTTATTCTCTCAACTAAATTTTTAAGTGCTACTGCTTCTGGTGCTCCTAATGGATTAGGCCCTGTATAATTTCTTGAAGTATATTGTGGTGAAAAGTTATAAGGAAAACATCTATTCATATCTACTCTAGTTGTTACTGCACATCTACCTGGTCCATTTTCAGTTCCTCTTACTATAACTCCATCGGGATTCATACAAGGTGCTATATATACTGTCCATCCATGAAGACCATTTTGTTCTTTATAATTTCCTACCTTTTCTATTAGTGAATTTGCTATATTTACTAATGCAAGTCCATCATTTGACCAGTTATCTTCCCATCCATGTAACGCGAATCCTGCAAATAGTACTTTACTACCACTTCCTATTTTATAAACTTTTAACGGTCTTCCTTTTCCACTTGTTCCATATACTTCAACAGTTGCTTGTGAATGTGAAGCTGAAGGAATTTGAATACCTGTATCAGGCAACTCTGGCAATCCCTCAAATTTTACATAACCTGATTTTGTATTCGGTCCTTTAGAAGTATCATATACTACATGAGTCATGCCATTTTTCTTATATAGTGGTGTTGCAGCTTCATAAGGACTTAATGATCCTAATGAACCACCATTCTCATCTAATACAGGCTCTGTAGTACTTCCGTTTAACCATTCTCCTTGTTTAAAGTAACGAATCAAGTTAGTTGCATTTGTAACATATCCTTGTCTAACTACGCTACCTGCAGGATATTGTACTAATGCTAATTGTTTAGTGTATCCTACATCTAAAACTGTTATCTTATCACCATTACTTACAACTCTTCCAGATATTTGATTACCATTAGCATCTCTTAAATATAAGTCATCTCCAACAACCTGAGCATTATTAGGATATGTGAATCCTCCTGGTACTTCCCCTCCTGGTGCTATACCATTTATATCTCCGCCACCAGTAGATCCACCCGAACCAGCGTAATGAACTAAACCTGATTTAGTCATTTTACCTTTACTTGTATCATATACAAGTGCAGTCATTCCATCTACCTTATAAAGTATAGTTGCTTTTTCTCTTGGATCCAAACTACCTATTTGTGTTTTTTTATCTACATCATATACAGTTTCTGGAGTAGAACCATTTGCCCAGTTATATTCATTTTTGTATTTTATAATACTTGTTGCATTAGTTACATAGCCTTGTCTATAAATAGTTCCTGCAGGATATTGTACTAACGCTAACTGTTTAGTGTGATCTACTTTTAAAACAGTTATTTCATCTCCATCACTTACACTTCTTCCTGCTATTTGATTTCCATTAGCATCTCTTAAATATAAGAAATCTCCTTTTACTTGTGCATTTACAGGAAACGTTGGCTTACTTCCAACTGAATCTCCTGGATTTACACTTGGTATAAATCTCATTATCATTTTTAAAACCTCACTTTTTATTTTTAAAATCAAGCTTGAATTTGTTTTACACTATATAAAGAGTGAGATTTTTTAATTTTGTAAATAAGAAAATTAAAAAAAGCTGATTTTTTATCAGCTTTTTTATTCTAATTGCTATTTAATTTATTTTTTATATCTTCTACATCATTTTTTATACTTGGTAACAACTCCGTAAGTTCTTTAATAATACCCTGATAATTTTCTTCTCTCTTACTATTTTCTTTTAATACATAAAATAATAAGTATGAAAATAATAACGCAAAAGCTCCTTGGGTTGCTATAAGCTTAAACATTTCTGAATCCATAATAAACCTCCTATTTAAAATTTTTTCAAGCTTGATATTTTTAACTAATTAATCATCTAAAAATTTCTTTAGATTTTTTAATGCTCTATTCTTAGTTTGATTTACATATTGTCTAGAACAATTAAGCAATTCTCCTATTTCAACATCACTTTTTCCATCTATGTATTTATACTTAATTATTTTTCTTTCTTTTTCAGAAAGCTTGTCTATTAAATCATGTACAAATATATCTGTATTAGGCTCATTAAAATCACTAGACTTAAAAAAGCTAAAATCAAACTCATACTTATATTCATTTTCTGTCTTATTAAATTCTTTTGTTTTAATTTCACTTAATTTATTTAAAATTGTTATATTTATATATTTTTTTACAGAATAGTCAGCTTTATGTTCAAAATTTTCAATTGGCATATTTTTTATTGCATTTAAAACATTTAATGTAATTTCACTCTTTTTATCTTGAAAGTCATATTCATTCATAAAAAGAGTACTATTTTCTTTTTTAAATTCAAATAATTTTTTCATTATATTTTTCTCAAAACTATTAACAACATCTTGTAAAACTTCTTTATTTCCTAATTTACACATCTTTATCTTTTCATATAATTCTTGCATAAAAATTCTCCTCAAAATCTCTTTTATTTTTTAAAGAGAAAAAATGAGGAAAAGTGTAAATCTCCAAAATAAGCTTTTAAAAAAACGTAACGTTCTGTTCTATAAATTTACATAATATACATTTTTATTTAAAAATCCCTAATATATTTTACTTTTATGTTTACAAAACAAAAGTCTATCAATCTTTTAAATATATAAGCTTATTTAAATAAAATTTTTAAAAGGAAAGGAAGAAAAATATGAAAATAGCTATACGTGGTGGTCACAATTTTTTATCAAAGGGAGCTTGTGGATTAATAGATGAAACTACTGAAAATAGAAAGGTTTATAAGTCTGTAATTAAAAACTTAATTGAAAATAATTTTGAAGTTTTAGATGTTACTCCAGGTGACTGTGATGTAAATACAGACTTAAAATTTGGAGTAGAAAAAGCTAATAATTTTAATGCAGATTTATTTATTTCTATACACTTTGATAAGTGTTATGAGAAATTTGATGGCCCTTTAGGTACAGGAACTTGGGTTTGTGAAAAGGGAGGAAAAGCAGAAGTATATGCAAAAAATATAGTAGATACAGTTTCTGAAGGAACTTCTCTAAAAAATAGGGGTGTTAAAACTAACGCTAAACTTTATGAATTAAATAAAACAATAATGCCAGCAGTAATAGTTGAAGTTTGTTTTTGCGAATCTAAAGTTGATGTCGATATTTATAAAGAAAAAGGCTCTGAATTAATAGGTTATTTAATAGCTAAAGGAATTTGTAAGTCTGTAAATAAAGAAATTAGTGAAGATTTACTTCAAAATAATAAAGAACAAGAAAATATTAATTTACAAGATAATAAAACCTTTAAAACTAATGCAACTGCAAAAGTTGCTTTAGATCCTAGGGATAATCCTAGTAATAACTATAGAGATTTAGGAGAAATTTTTGCAAATGAAAGAATAAAAATTCTGCCTGAAATATGTGATTTAAAAACATTTTTACCTGCAACTTATTGGAAGGATTCGGAAAATAAAGAATCTACACCTATATGGATTAATTCCAAGCAATCAGTATTAAAAATTGATACTAATGCTACTGTAATTAATGTCTTAACTGAATTAGATGCTAGATATAACCCTTCACCTAATTCAAATAGAATGGGCTATGTAAAAAATAGTGAAAGACTTTTTGTTCATAAAATTGAAAATAATTATGCATTAGCTACTTATTTAGCAGGAGAAGGATATAAAACTGCATGGTTTACATCTAAATATATAAAACTCGATTAATAAAAGTACACCAAATAGAAATAAAAAAGACTATAAAAAAGTAATAAAAACTTTTTTATAGTCTTTTTTCTATATATAAATTATTATTCTTTTAATCCTAAATCTTTTAGAGCTCTATATACAGTTGCTCTACTTAGTCCCGTTTGTTTTACTATATCCACTATCTTATAGCCTTCTTTATAAAGCAAACCTACTGTATCAGCTTTATCATTTCTTTTAGAAGGCCTTCCACCATTTCTTCCTCTAGCCTTAGCACTTCTTAATCCTTCTTTAGTCCTTTGGCTTATTAAATCCCTTTCTAACTGACTTAATCCACTCATAACAGTTAATAAAAAGCTATTATATGGATTATCACTTGAAGTATCTAACCAGGTATCTTTTATACTCTTTATACTAGCTCCTTTAGCCTTTATTCTATCTATAATATCCAATAAATCTTTTGTACTTCTTGATATTCTAGTTAAATCAGCTATTATAACCGTATCTCCTTCTTGCAGCTCGTCTATCATCTTATCTAGCTGCTCTCTATGAGTCTTAGTACCACTTATCTTCTCTTGATATATATTTCTCTTATCAACACCATAATCAATTAACAAATCTATTTGTCTATCTAGGTTCTGTTCCTCTGTACTAACTCTTGCATATCCTACTAACATCTTTTTTTCATTTATCAATTCTATATCAAGAACTATTAAATTTTTATCCTTTACGGATTCTATATATCTCTCCATATCACTTTTGCTATTAAATATTTTTGTATAACTTCTTTTTCTATTGACATATCTATAAGTTAATTTATACATATCATTAATCTCCATTTTCTATAATATCTATTAATTATATTGTATCATAAAGGTATCATAATAAAAATAGATTATGATACCTTTTTTGATACATTTTTAAACTTATTAAATGGCTTGTTTACTTATTAAAAAAAACGTATCAAAAACGAGTGTTTTTGATACGTTTTTCAATTAAATATTTTTTAAAAAACGAAAATAACAAAAAGGTAATATAAAATAAGCTACTATTCTTTGCATTTATAAATTTAAAACTATATTTATAAATTCTAACTCATTTTCAATAATCCTATATTGTCTATACTCCTTGTAACCCTTTTTCGAGCTTAAAGTAAACTTTCAATTTCTTTGTCTAATATTTTTAATGTTAAATAACTAGACAAAGCAGCTAAATTATCTCCAATATCTATTTTTAAAGCATAACAACCTTCTATTTCTTTTTTTGTAGCTACTAAATAAACTATTTAAAACTACTGTTTAATTACTTTCTTTTGTTCATTCTGTAATTTTAAGTTACATAATAGCATATAAAAATCCTGTTTATATTTTAGAATTACCCCCATTTTTCCAATCCTTTCTACTCATATAGATTTATTATGTCTAACTTTTACATGATTTTATATAGCTCTTCTCCAGAAAACTTATGGAGTTTAAAGGATGTGCTCTGTTTTAGACCTTCCACTTAGTACAGATTATAGTAAGGTAAATTCTAAGAAAACAAGCAGAGAAATTGAAAATGAGAAGCTTAAAATAGCTATATTAAAGTATTATAAAGAAAGTAAGTATATATATGTAAATCCCAAACTAAAAATACTACTTTCTAAAAATGGACTTAATATACCTATAAAAAGAATTCAAAGGTTGATGAGATAATTAGGAATAAACTCTATAATAATGAAAAAATACAGATCCCCCTTTAGAAAAAATCTAAAAGAAGATTTGGCAAACTTTTTAAAATATTATTTTACAAAAACTGGTATAACAAGAACTGGGTAGGAGATTTAACTTATACAAAAACTCAAAAAAATGTTTGGTGCTACTTAGCTTCTGTACTTGATTTACACTTTAAGAAAATAGTAAGATACTCTTTCGGTAAAAATATGACAAATGGTCTTGTTATGATAGCCTAAAAAAATACTTTTTATCTTCAAGATATAGATAAAGATAGTAAATTAATATTTCACAGCGATTTAGGT
>NZ_JAUNLM010000054.1:0-4470 GCF_030532265.1 Clostridium sp.
ACATTTTTATTCATCTTCTGCACCTCCTATAATCCAAGTTCTTTTAATTGTTTATTTAACTCTTCATATAATTTATTAATCTTTTCTTCTCTCTCTTTAAGCCTTCCTTGAACTTCCTTTATATCAACTGGTTCTTCTTCTTCAAATGTATCTACATATCTTGGAATATTTAAGTTATAGTCATTTTCTTTTATTTCTTCTATATTTGCTACATATGAGTATTTATCAATAGTTTCTCTATTTTTATATGTTTCAACTATTTTATCTACATCACTATCTCTTAATACATTTTGATTTTTACCTTTTTCAAATTCATTTGAAGCATCTATAAATAATATATTTTCTTTATCTTTTCTATTCTTTTTAAACACTAATATTACTGTTGGTATTGATGTTCCAAAGAATATATTTGCAGGAAGACCTATAATTGCATCTAATAAATTTCTTTTTTCTATAAGATATTTTCTTATAACGCCTTCAGAAGCTCCTCTAAATAGTACTCCATGTGGTAATACAACTGCCATAGTTCCATTATCATCTAACTGATGTATCATATGTTGTATAAATGCAAAATCTGCTTTTGACTTAGGTGCTAGTTTTCCATAAGATGAAAATCTATCATCATCTAAGAATTTAGCATCTGCTGACCATTTTGCTGAATATGGTGGATTTGCAACTATTGCTTCAAATTTTAAATCTTTATGTTGTGGGTTTTCTAATGTATCATCATTTTTTATATCAAAATCTTTATATGAAATTCCATGAAGTATCATATTCATTCTCGCTAAATTATAAGTAGCAGAAACTTTTTCTTGTCCATAAAAATTTCTAACCTTTGCTTCTCTTGAAACTCTAAGAAGTAATGAACCTGAACCACATGTTGGATCATAAACATTTTTTAAGTCAGTTTTTCCCATTGTAACAATTTTAGCTAATATTTTTGATACTTGTTGTGGTGTATAGAATTCTCCAGCTTTTTTACCTGCATTTGCTGCAAATTGTCCTATAAGATATTCGTATGCATCTCCTAAAATATCAATTTCACTATCATTAAATTTAAATGGAATATTTGAAATATTCCCCATTACTTTTCCGATTATTTCACTTCTTGATTTTACATCTTTTCCAAGCTTAGTTGATTTTAAATCCATATCATCAAAAAGGTGGTCAAAGTCTTCTTCACTTTCATTACCAAGTGTAGATTCTGTAATATCATTTATAGCTTCTTCTAAAGTTTCTATATCAAAATCTCCAGTTTCTATTCCCTTTAAAAGAATTCTAAAAAGATATTTTGGTTCTATAAAGTATCCTATATCATTTACAAGTTCTTCTTGTAGTGCTTCTCTATATTCATCATCTTCCCATGCTTCTTCATAAGTCATATTATCTTCTTCTAAAAGTTTTAATGCTCTTTCTTCTACATTTTCTGAAAGGTATCTATAGAAAATAAGTCCTAGTATATAATTTTTAAATTCACTAGCTTCCATGCTTCCTCTTAATGTATTTGCTATATCCCAAAGTTTATTTTGTAAATTACTTTGTTGCTCTCTTTGCTTATCTTGTGTATTCATATCTTCCTCCAATTGTGAATTTACCATTATACTCTCTACTAAATTACCCATACCCTAAATGCCTCCTAATTAAAATGTGAATTTATTTACATGTTCTATAATAAAATCTTTTATTCTATTTGAAAGTTTTCTCTTTTTTAATAATCCGCCAGTTAAAGAATCTTTAATTTTAGCACTGTCTACTTTTCCTGAATATTCATATTCACTTATAAATCCTTTAACTGTTTCTCCTTTGATTTCAACTTCATTTGAAAGATTTAAAATATCTTCAACTCTTTTTTCTTCAATGAAGTCATTAAACAATTCATCCATAGAATCATCTTTTGTAGCCTTTGGAACTACTTTTTCTAAAAACTCTCTAATAAGTTCAGATTTTAATCTTAAGTTTTCATTATCAGCTTTATCTAAAAGCCTTCTTATTTTTTCAACATCTTTTTTAACTTGTTCTTCTGTACTAAAATCAATATTTCTCAAAAGATTTAATATATATGAAACATTTATTTTATCTGTTTCCATAAGTTCTATTCCAAAATCTATGTCTGCTAATATTGATGTTTTTTCTTCTTTTTTAACAGAATCATAAATACCTAAATATTTACTTTTATAATCTTCATATTCTTGCTCTGATATTCCTAAAAGCTCTTTATTAAACTCAAAATCAGTAAATGTTTTTAACTTTGTAAGCTGTTTTGTAAGTTCTTTAAAAGATTCAACAAATGCTTTTTTATCATTTTCATCTTGCATCATATCAATAGTTTCAAGTGTTGGTGCTATATTATAAAGCGTTTCTAATCTTTTCTTAAAAAGTTCTAAATAATGCTCATAACTTTGCATTAAAACTATATCTGATGTTTCTGTTTTAGAAAATAAACAAATAGCTTCATCAGTTTCTTTTTTTAAATTTCTATAACATACTATATTACCATAAGGTTTTGTAGCATCTAATACTCTATTTGTTCTTGAAAAAGCTTGTATTAATCCATGATGTTTTAAATTTTTATCTACATAAAGTGTATTTAAAGGCTTACTATCAAATCCTGTTAAAAGCATATTTACAACTATAACAATATCTATTTCTGAATTTTTTATTTTATTTGAAATGTCTTTAAAATAAGCTTCAAAGGTATCTGTACTATATTTTTTTTCTTCCTCTTTATACATATAATTATAATCTTTTATAATTTTTTCTAAACTATCTCTTGAATGTTCTTTTTTATTACTTAAATCTTCATTATCTTGAAAGGTAAAAATTGCTCCAATTTTTAAATCATGCTTTAGTTCTTTAAATTTATCATAATACTTAATAAGCGCAGGGATACTTTGTACTGCTAATATAGAACAAAACTTTCTTCCATTAGTTTTTTTGTCATGATTTTTAATTATATGTTTTGCAATAAGTTCTATTCTTTCATCAGCCATAAATACTTCTTCTTTATCTATTGCTTTAACTTTCTCATCATCATATTCATTTATATCACCATCAAAAGTTTTTATATATTCAACTGAAAATCCTAAAACATTTCCATCATTAATTGCATCTTTTATAAGATAACTATGCAAACATTTATCAAAAATATCTGCCGTAGTTCTACCATCTTGACTTTTATTTTCTAAAAGCCTTGGTGTCCCTGTAAATCCAAAGTATTGTGCATTTTTAAAATGTTTATTTATAGCTGTATTCATATCTCCAAATTGACTTCTATGACATTCATCTATAATAAATACAACCTTTTCATCTTTATATTTTTCCATTCTATTTGAATATTTTTCAGACTTTAAAAGTCTTGCAAGCTTTTGAATAGTTGTTACTATAAGTCTTGTATTTATATTTTCTATTTGTTTTATCAAAATTCCTGTATTTGTAGTTGTATCTACACAATCTTTTTGGAATTTATTAAATTCTTTAACAGTTTGACTATCTAAGTCTTTTCTATCTATTAAAAAAAATACTTTTTTAATACTTTCTTCATCTGCTAAAAGCTGACTTGCCTTAAAAGATGTTAAGGTCTTTCCAGAACCTGTTGTATGCCATATATATCCGTTATTATTAGTTTCTCTAGCTCTTTTCATTAAAGCTTCAACTGCATATATTTGATAAGGCCTCATAACCATAAGATTTTTTTCTGAATCTTGAATTATCATATACTTTGCTATTAAGTTATTTAATCTATATTTATCTAAAAAACTTTCAGTAAACTCACTTAAATTAGTTATACGTTTATTTTTTTCATCACTCCAAAAGAAAGTAAAATCAAATTTAATATCTTTATCGCTATTTGCATAATACTTAGTATCAACACCATTTGAAATTACAAAGCATTGAATATATCTATAAAGCCCTTTAAAAGAATGCCTTCTATATCTCTCTATTTGATTAAAAGCTTCTTTAAAATCCTTACCTCTCCTTTTAAGTTCTATTTGAACCATAGGTAATCCATTAATTAAAATAGTTACATCATATCTATTTTTATATTTACTTTCCATAGTAACTTGATTAGTAACTTGAAAAATATTATTATGATGATCTTTTTTATCAAAAAATTCTATATAAATAAAAGTTCCATCTTCTCTTTCTAATACATATTTATCCCTAAAAAGTTTTGAACTTTTAAAAATACTCTTTCCTTTTAAATAAGTTAGTATTCTATTAAATTCCTTATCAGTTAACGGAACTCCATTTAACTTTTTCTCATTAAATTTTGATAGTATTTCTTTAAAATTTCTATTTAAATCCTCTTCATTATTTATTTTGACTTTTTCATAACCTTGTTTTGTTAATTGTAAAATTAATCGTTCTTCTAATTCACTTTCACTTTGATATGTCATATTTCCCCCTAAATATACTGTAAAATTATAGTATAATAATACTACACTTTTTTTAAAATATAAATTATTTAAA
>NZ_JAUNLM010000054.1:4570-11999 GCF_030532265.1 Clostridium sp.
GAATAAAAAACTCAACAACACTTTTCTGTATTGTTGAGTATTATAATTATGCTAGAAAAATACTATAAATATAAATACATATACAACTTTAATAAATTAATAATTTATTCTACACTTCTCAATTAAAAATTCAAAAATCTATCTCTCATCAAGCTTAAGTACAGTATTTAACATAACACTTGCACCATTTGTACATTCCTCTAAACTTGTAAACTCCTCCTCACAATGACTATGTCCATCCTTTGACGGAACAAAAATCATAGCAGTAGGAAGCATACTAGCTACATACTGTGCATCATGTCCAGCCCCACTATTTATATATTGATTTTCTATATTAAGTTCATCTGCACTTTCCTTAATAATTTTTACAAGTTCCTTATCAAAATAAACAGTATCACGTTCCCAAGCCAGTTCACATTCAACTTTACACTTACAAACTTCCTTTGGTATATTATTAATTACATTAACAACTTCCTTAATAACTTCTGGATTTTCATGCCTTACATCTAATGAAAAAGATACAAAGTCTGGTATTACTGTGTGAACACAAGGGTGGCATGTAATTTCTCCAGTTGTATATACAAGATTTTCATCAAGTTTATCAAGTTCATTATGAATATGTATAAGAACCTTTGCTGCTGCATATAGTGCATCTTTTCTAAATTTCATTGGTGTTGTTCCTGCATGATCTGCTTGTCCATAAGTTTTAATTCTGTAATTAACCATTCCAAGTACACAAGTAACAACTCCAACTTCTTTTTTATTTGCTTCAAGTATTGGCCCTTGCTCTATATGAAATTCAAGCATACATTTATAATCATTAGGATTTAATCTATTTTTTTCATCTCCAATATAACCACTATTTTTTAAAGCTTCTCCAAATGTACTTTTCCCATCTACTATGCTTTTTGATTGAAGCATTTTTTCTTTATCAAATTTTCCACATAATATTCCAGAAGACATCATTGCTGGTGGATATAATGAACCTTCTTCATTTGTCCATACCATAGCTGTTATTGGATGTTTATGTTTTATATTTTCAGATACTATTGTTTCTAAAACTTCCATAGCACCAATAACCCCTAGTATTCCATCATAATTACCACCATTTTTTACTGAATCTAAATGAGATGCCATAACAATTCTTTTTGCATTTTTATCTGTACCTTCTATTGTTGCATATATATTTGCCATATCATCTAATTGTATTTTTGCTCCAATTGCTTTCATTCTCTTTATAAATTCTTCTCTTGCAAGTATTGCTTCCTTTGATAGAGAGTATCTTGTTATTCCACCTTTTTCTGTGTGACCATATTTTGAAAAGGTTTTTATTTTATCTTCCATTCTTTTTTCATTACAATAATATTTTTTCAATCTCAAACACTCCTTTTATTTTTCCTTTGTTAATTTTAATAATAATTTTCAACTACAAATGTAGCCTTCACTATTACTTATGTTAGCTTTTATCCTTCATATACCTCTCCATATTAATTTTAGTATTCTTCCATTTATTGTTCAAGTTTATTAAAATTTAGTAAATTTCTTTTGTAACTTATATTAAAAAAAGAACCTCATCTATATAGACTTGGTTCTTTTTATTTTAACCATAAGTTTCCTTAATACTATTAATCTTTTTCCCATCAATATTATAAAGTGTTATATTCCCTTCATAACTTTACTCAAGCCTTTAAAATTAATCTTCCACAATATTTTTAACTGCTGGCCCTCCGATTAATCTTCCTTTATAATCAAATCTTGATCCATGACATGGACAATCCCATGTTAACTCATCTGCATTCCATTTAAGTTCACATCCTAAATGAGCACATTTTGTTGATACAATATATTCTTTTCCATTCTTATCTTTATAAACTCCAACCTTTTCTCCATTATATTCAACAATTCCTCCATGACCATTTTGAATATGCTCTATTTGACTACTTGGAATATATATTTTTTGTGCAATAAAGTTTTTGGCTGTTTCACTTATATCTTTTGCAACATTATTTATTGATAATGATAAGTCAAATCTCTTTGGAGAAAATATTTCTTTAAAGTCATTTTCTTTTTCAAGTATCATATCTGATATTATCATTGCAGATACCATAGAACTTGTCATTCCCCATTTATTAAATCCAGTTGCTACATATATATTAGGTGTATCATCTGAATATCTTCCTATGTAAGGTATTCCATCTAAAGTCATACAATCTTGAGCTGACCAATGATATTTTTCCTTTGATTTTGGATATAACTCTTTTGAAACTTCTCTTAATTTATCATAACTACCACCAGTTTCATTATCTCCTGTTCTTTGCTTTATTCCACCAAGTAACATTAAATCTTTATAATTTCTAAAAGAATATCCACTTTCATCAACATCTATATACATACCATCAATTTTATCTACATTTTCTAAAGCAATAACATATGACCTTTCTTGATGCATTTTTAAGAAATAATATCCTGGTGCATTCATTATTGGGTAATGAGTTGCTATAACTATATAATTTGCACTTATCTTTCCTTTATTAGTAACTACTTCATTTCTTCTAATTTCTATTGCTCTAGTATTTTCATATATAGTTAAATCTTTTGAAATGTTTTCTAAAAACTTAAGTGGATTAAATTGTGCTTGATTATTGAACTTAACAGCACCTTCAACTTTAAATGGAAGTTCAGTTTCTTCTACAAACTCAGCATTAATACCAAGTTTTTTAGCAGCTTCCACTTCATCTTTTAGAAAATATGTTTCATTTAAAGAATAAACATATGCAGGTCTTTCTTCAAAATCACAATCTATTTTTCTCTCTTCAATAATTTCTTTATACTTTTTTATAGCAAGTTCATTTGCCTTTGCATATTGCCTTGCCTTTTCTTCTCCAAATTCTGATATTAATTTGTGATAAATTAAATTATGCTGAGAAGTTATTTTTGCAGTAGTATTTTTAGTGTTTCCCCCTGCAATCTTATCTCCATCAATTAAAACAACATCTCTTCCATTTTCCTTTAACATATATGCTGTTAATATTCCTGCTATTCCAGCTCCAATAACTAAAATATCAGTTTTTATATCTTTATTTAAGCTTTCTCTTTTTGTAATTTTACAGCTTTCGCTCCATACTGATTCCATAAATTCACCTCATATTTTTCTTATATACAAAGTATTTTTTCTTATGTTCAGCTATTATATACTTAAATATCATTTATTCATTTAACTATTTTTATATTAAAAACATAATTTAATATAATTGCTTTTATATATATTTTTGATAGTCTTTAAAGTTTTAAAGTTAACTTCATATAATTAAGTTTAAACTTTTAAAAATGGCAATGTAAAATTATTTTTTATTTAAGTATACTTATTAAATTTTAATCTTAAATTTTTTAAGCTTTATAAATTTAAAATAGTATTTTTAAAAAGCATACAAAATTATATGAAAATTTATATACAGAATATAAAAATCTATTAAAAAAATAAAAAATTTTTAATACTTCTGTTATTAAATAAGTTATATGTGATACTATATATTAAAAGTATAATAAAATTTTATACTTTCATAAATTTAATGTAGTTTTTAAAAGTAGTTATAAATAATCATTTTAAACTATTAGGAGGATAACTATGAATAAAAAAGGTTATATTGGATGGCTTGCAATTATTATAAGTTTGGTATTATTATCCTTAGAATTATACGGCTTAAAAATCATTCAGTACATTGATATGCAAATGCATAGTAGCTTTTACACTAATCCTATTTATTACATATATGAACTACCAATATTATTATCATTTATAATAACAATAATACTTGCTGTATTAGGTTGTGTCTTAATTATTAAATCTCAAAAATACAAAAAAAATATTATAAAATAATTTATTATTTATGTTTATTAATGTTTAAAATTTATATAAAAAAATAGTTAAAGAAAATACTTTTATTTTCTTTAACTACTTCTAATTATGTGTTTAAATCTAGGTGATTTTTTGTAAGCATTTCAAATGCTATTATAATGAATATTAATGTTTCATATTACAATTAAAATAATATATTTGTATTTATAAATTAAATATAATAAACTTTTATTATATAATTTAAGCGAAATTAATTTTTATTCTCATTGAAAATCTTTAAAATAAAATATCCAACAAATAAAACTGTATATGTAATTATTTTTATCCAATCTAACTTGTGATTAAATAAAGCTATCATTATATGTACATAAACTAAGAAATAAAATGGATAAGCCCATCTTTGTATCTTCTTCCACTTTTTAAAGTCCATTTTACGTCTAACTTTTTTAAATGAAGTTACACATAAAGGAATCATTATGAAAAATGCTATAAGTCCTATAATTAAATAAGTTACATAAAGGAATTTAATTGGTTTTCCTAACATAAATTTATTTATAAATCTTACAAAATACATAATACAATGTGGAGTTATAAGTATTGAACCTAATATAGCAAGTTCTGCTCTAATACTTATTAATTTTTTAGTTATGTTAAGCTTTTTATTTAAAGCTCCTGCAAACATAACAAGTACGAAAAATGCTATTGCAACATTTCCTCTCATAAATGCTTTTTCTAAAGCTCCAATAAACCCTTCTAGTTTATAACCATTTGTTAATCTTAATATTTCATAAACTGTAACTAGAATTCCAATTACAGTAGCTAACCCATAAAATACTTTTGAATATTTTCTTATAGCTGTTGGTAAAATCAATGATAATGCCGTAACTATAATTAATGAATAAATTAAATGCATAATTTCTTACCTCTTTCTATTGATATTTATTATCATTATCATATTGATAATAATAATATATTAACTTTGTGTCGTCAATGTTTTAAATTTTAACTTTTTGTGAATAGAGTATTGTATTATATTGTTTTATATTAATAATTTCTTTAACATAATTATAGGGATATTTTTACAAGGTTGTATAAATAATATAAATAAGGGGGGCTAAAGAAATGGATATTTTAAATATTTTGGTAGGTATATTTTTTCTATACATTATAATAAGACATATACATTCAATAATACATCTTAAAGTTAAAGCAATAAATCAAAAGTTAGAATCATTTATTATGATTATTTCTATAATTGCATTAGTTATATTTGTTTATTTTTATTCAGATACAATAAGCTTTTACATAATTGGAACTTTGGCTATAATAGGTTTTATATCAATATTTTTAGATAAAGGAATTTGTGAAAATGGATTTGTTAGACAATATCGTTCCTATGAGCTTATTAAGTGGGAAAATATAAGTAAGGTTACAGTGTCTTGTGAAAAACATATAAAAATTGAATTAATAGGCGATTTTATAGAATGTTCTTTATACTTTAAATTATCAGATTATGATAAAATTATGGCTATTTTAAAAGAAAAGGTTCCATCTAAAATAATATTAAATATTGATACAAACATTCCTATAAAAGAAAAATATAAATAAAAAGTATATATAAAAATAAAATGACTTAGAATTAATATCTAAGTCTTTTTTATTGATTCTTCTTTTATATAATCAAGTTTAAATATCTCTATAAATTAATATAATATTACTAAAATAATTATAAGTTCTCTATTCTTTGGAATTCATCTAAGTATTTAAACTCTAATGTTCCCGTTTTTCCATTTCTCTGCTTTGCAATAACCCAACATATTACATCTTTATTTTCACATTCATTATCATAATAAGCTTCTCTATATATAAACATAACTAAATCAGCATCTTGCTCTATATTTCCACTTTCTCTTAAATCAGAAAGCATAGGAATTTTATCTCGCCTTTGTTCTACTGCTCTACTTAATTGACAAAGTAAAATTATACAAATATCTAATTCTTTTGCAAGTAACTTTAAACTTCTTGTTACTTCCCCTACTGCCTGTACTCTATTTTCACCTTTACTCATATCCATAAGTCCTAAATGGTCTATTATTACTACATCAAGACCTTTTGAAATCTTTAACCCATTGCACTTTGATTTTATTTTTAAAATATCTTGGTAGCTTGAGCAGTCAGTAAATATTCTCCCTCTTTTTGAAAATTCATTAAAAGTATTTATAAGTTTAGTAAATTCAACATCATTTAGCTTTGCACTTGATATTTTTGATGCTTTTATATTTGACCTTGCTGCAAATCTTCTTATACCAAGACTTTCTTCTGTCATCTCCATTTCAAAAAGCAATACATTTGAGCCATTATCTGCAAGTCCCTCTGCAATACTTAAAGCTGTTGCTGTTTTTCCCATTGAAGGTCTACCACCAATTACAACAAGTTCTCCTTTTTGAAGACCATTTGTTACACTATCAAATTTATAAAAACCTGTTTTCATGCCAAACATATTCCCTTTAGAATTATAAATTTTCTCAATTTTATCTAAAGTTTTACTAAACAAATCCTCATCACTTAAAATTTTTCTTTTACTAAATTCTTCATCTTCTAAAAGGTCATTTTGTATTTTACCTGCTATTTCAAAAGCTTTTATTTTTTCATTTTGTATATATTTAAGTCCTTTATTTAGAGCCATCATTATTTTTCTTCTGTAACTTTTTTCTTTTAAAATTTCTATATGCCCTTCTATATTAACAGGTAGTCCACTTGTTATAAGCTCACTAATATAGCTTATTCCACCAACTTCTTTAAGCTTTTCTCTAGTTATTTCTTCAATTAAAGTTGTAACTGATATTTCCTTCCCTTCATAATAAAGATTAAGTATACCCTTATATAACTTTTTATGTTTTTCCAAATAAAAATCTTCTATTTTAAGGCTCATAACACAAGTTTCTATAAGCTTTGGTTTAACTAATATAGCTCCTAAAACTTCTATTTCAGCCTCAATACTTTTTATACTACAAAAACTATTCATACCCATAAACTCTCCCCATAAAATATAAAATTATTTAATAAAACTAATCTAAGCTTTTATAAAAATCAAATAGATTTATATAAATATTTTTCTAAAATTTTAATCCTCAAAAAAAGGTTTATAAACATCTTTAAGCTTTCTTTCCTTCTCTTTAAAATCTTTTTTCTTATACTTTTCGTTTAAGTATTCTTCAAATTTACTTTCTCTAAAAAGAGTTGATGGTCTTAAATAAATTTCATACTCAGTATCTTTCCAACATCTTTTTTTATTTAATATAACTTTCTTAAAATCCAAAATATCAAAACCTAAATCAATAAGTCTTTCAATAAGCTTTACTGTTTGCTTAGTATTGCTTTTATATTTTGTACCAAGTTCATTATTTAAAAAATCTATTACTTCTTCACAAACTTTTTTTGTATATATTTTTTTATTATCTTTTTCTTTGTTTATATAAACCTGATTATCTTTTGTTTCTACCTTTGAGTTTAAAGCATCAGATTTAAAACTCTTATCCCTTTCTTCTTTTAAAACGGTTATTTTAGGGCAAA
>NZ_JAUNLM010000054.1:12099-14097 GCF_030532265.1 Clostridium sp.
TTAAATCTAAAATTAAACTCATTAATTTCTTCTTCCCTAGCTAGTAATAATTTATAATTCTCTCCAAACCTATAAAAAGTAAATAATCCACCTTTTTTAACTAACCTATAATCAAGTATTTTAAGTTCAACTAAATTTTTAAGCCTTCTTCTTAATACTTCACAATTTTTTATTTCAAGTATTGGAAGCTCCTTAAGTAAATGTGATGATTTTATCCAATAAAATTTTTCCCCATCAATTTCCCTACTTACAACAAAACCTAATTTTATAAAATCATAAATGTACCTAATAATTTGTAAATCTTTAAGGTCTATCCCTAATTTTATAGCCTCCTCTTGTAAATATCCTAAAACTATTTTTCTCATAAAAACCAACTCCCTTATAAAACTTCATCTACTTTACATATATGCAGTTATATAAATTTTTGAGAAAAATTTTTTAATCTTTAAATACTTTAAAATAAAAAATTTATTTTAAATAGAAATCAACTAAAAACTTAATTATGTTAAAGAGTTGATAAAAGAAAATATTAAACTTATTTAAAAGAAAATTTAACTAAAAATCCTAATAAGAAAATTTTATTTAAATAAATAAAGATGGGTTGTTTTTAATACAACCCATCTTTTATATTTTTACTTATTATTTTTTATTTTTAAAGCATTCTCAACAATATTAATTGCTGTTTCATCAGAGATGCTCTTAACATCATTGTAAGCTTTATCATTTATTTCATAAATTAAAGTTTTAAGAAAATCTATAACATTTTCCTTTGCTTTTAAAACATCATCATTAAGTAATTCTTCTTCTTTTTCCTTAAAAACATTTTTCAAATTTTCATCACATAAAACCTCATCAAGCTTTGATAAAATCTCCTCTATTGCAAGCTTTATAGAATTAGCTCCTGTTATATCAGATAGCTTGTTTATTTCCATCTGTAAAATATAAACTGCATTATCTTTATTAATATTTAACTCTACCTCTTTTGTTTTCATTTTTATACCACCTCTATAATTTAATTGAAAATTATTTACTATATTACCACATAAATAAATGATTTCTTTATTATGTTTAAATTTAAATATATTTGTTTAAAGTCTATTTCAAATCTTATTATTTGAGTCATAAATGAACAAATATTACCAATTTTAAACATTTACTTATAAACCTATTAAACTTGATTTACACATGAACTTTTTTGAGTTTTACTTGTTATAATAAACATGTAGTAAGAATAAGTTAAGTAGATTAATATTCTTTTAAATAAAAAAAATTTAATGCTTATCCTTAATATAATATTAATCTACTTAACCCCCCATCCCCCTTTTATAGCCATACAATATAATGCTCTAAAGTTCCTTCAAGGAGCTTTAGAGTATTACATTATAAATTATATAAATATCTTTTAAAAAAATTGAGGTGAATTTAAAATGAGTAATGATGTTAAAGATATTAAAGAAAATGAAAAGGAAGAAATCAAAGAAACAAAAGAATTCTTTAAAGGAGTTAAAGAAGGCATCAAAACTGAAAAAGTAAATGATCTTGATGAACTTGGAAAGATGAAACAAGAAATTAAAAAAACTAAAGATACTGATGAACCATCAAGTATTGCAAGAGCTGAAAAGAAATTAGACTTAGATACAATAAAAGATTTAAAACATGAAACTAAGTTAGAAGCTAAAGAAAAAATAAAATTCTTAAAAGATTGTGAAAAGATACTTATTAAAATAGAAAAAGAAGAAGGCAAATCAAGTGCCGAAATTATAAAGGAATTTAACAAAATGTTTGATGAAGGAATGAAGCAATTTGTTAAAGATAATGAATTAAGCAAAGCAGATGAAAAAAAATTAGTTGATGAATTTAAAAAAGACTTTAAATAGATATTAATCTATTTAAAATATAAACTTCCTAGTATAATTATTAGTTACCCGTAAATTGTAAGTTAAAAGGCTATGTAGGCTGTCTTATATAGACATTCTACCTAGCCTTTTAGTATTTTAT
>NZ_JAUNLM010000127.1 GCF_030532265.1 Clostridium sp.
AATTGCTGGTTCTAAATGTATTTCTATATTCTGTTCATTTTTCAAAGATCAAATTTCATATCGCTTCAAGCGACTTAATTATCTTATCATCAGAGAAATTCATTGTCAACACTTTTTTAATGTTTTCAACATTTTCTTGTGTTCTTCTCGTTTAATCTCTCGCGACGACATGGATTATTCTATCACAGTCTAAATATGTCACAATATATCTATATATTATTATTTAAATTTATAGTTTATTTTCTTTATTTTTCTTTATTTTTCTTTATTTTTATTATATTGATACTCCTGGTAAAGTTTTTGTTTATTTCACCTAATTAATATTAAAAATTTAATTTAAGTATTAATAATAAACACTGTGAATAATAATATATATTTAATCTTAAATATATATTATTATAATTAATTAAAATAAATTTTTAAAATAATAACTTATACGTCTTATAATTAATTTTCTTATACTTATATTTGTAATTTAAGTGTATTAAAAAGCAAATGTTTTTAATATATAAAAATAAAAAAAACTCATATTAACATTAATGTTAATATGAGTTTATAAATAAAATATATATATTTTTTTATTTATATATTCATTTTATTATTTTAGCACTTAAAACTTCCTCAACTGAACATATATCTGAAATAATCTCATTTAAATCAATATTTCTAGGCGCTTCTATACTATAAACACACCTTTTTATATCATATATATTTTCATCGTTTCTAATATATTCTTCTCTGCATTCTTTATAATAAAAATCTATACCCTTTATATTTATATCTTCATCAGATAATATACGATCTATTTCTCTTATTGTATTTTTATTACTTTTATACGTTACTTCAAACTTAAATATTTCTATTTTAGTTATAAATTTATTCTGAAACTTTTTTAAAAAAACTAATACAATAAATATAATTAATGCACTTATTATACTAATTGTATAAAATCCCATTCCAATAGCTAGTCCAACACAAGCAACTGCCCATATAGAAGCAGCTGTTGTAAGACCTTTTATGGATCCTTTATTTCTAATTATAGTTCCAGCTCCTAAAAATCCAATTCCAGATATAACTTGAGCTACTATCCTCCCTGAATCCACTTTTAAACTCCCTAACAATTCTTGGTTTAATTGAATTTGGTTAATTACAAAATATCCTAGTTGTAGTTCAATAAGTGCAGAAATAGTAGCTCCTAAACAAACTAACATATGTGTTCTAAATCCAGCCGGCCTATTTTTAAATTCTCTATCATATCCTATTATTCCACCAATAATAACTGAAAGCATTAATCTAATTAATATATCAATTTCTTTCATTAAATACCATTTCTCTATAAAAAATTATTCTATTAAAGTTTACTAAAATAAAATATAATATATTCATATATTATATTTTTTGAATACTATAAACTAGTAAATAAATTAATTTATTTATTACAAAGTTTAAAAGTAAAAAATCAAGAATTTATTAATATTCATTTTAAAATCAATTGATTTTAAAATTATATTTTATTTTTTAAAACATTCTTTTATAACTATTTAAAACATTAACTAATAATTCTATAAATTCAATCACTACATATAATTCTTAGAATTATTTGAAAATTTTATAAATTTAATTATAAAAAAGATATCCACAAAAAATATTCTTTAATTACATATCTTTTGTGGATATCTTTTACCAAATGTGGATTTTATCAAACACTTTATATATTTTAGGAATAAAAAAAACAACTAAACTTATTAGTTGTTAAATGGAGCGGGTGAAGGGAATCGAACCCTCGTAACTAGCTTGGAAGGCTAGGGCTCT
>NZ_JAUNLM010000055.1 GCF_030532265.1 Clostridium sp.
GCGCCAATGGTACTGCATGGGTGACCGTGTGGGAGAGTAGGACGTTGCCAGGTAATGGATCTTTAGCTCAGTTGGTTAGAGCAACCGGCTCATAACCGGTAGGTCCGGGGTTCGAGTCCCTGAAGGTCCACCATTTTGGGGGTATAGCTCAGCTGGGAGAGCACCTGCCTTGCACGCAGGGGGTCAGGAGTTCGAATCTCCTTACCTCCACCAAATAGGTGGAAAGCCATGAACATTAGTTCATGGCTTTTTTGTTATATAAATAAAATTGATAAGCTATTTTGTAAGTGTTATGATAATATAAGAAATAAAACTTTTGAGGAAGTAATTTAATATGTATAGAGTTAAACAATTTTATTGGCATATCATATCTAGATGGAAAAAAATAGACTATAAATTAATAAATATGTATTTAAATAAAAATGAAAAGGAATTATTTAATAAACTAAATAATTCTGAAAAACAACATTGTATACGTGTTTGTTATGATGCTATAGATAAAATAGAGTCTGAGAATATAAATATTAATAAAGAAAAACTAGCAAGAGTAGCTTTATTGCATGATGTAGGAAAGATAAAAAAATCGTTAAATGTTATTGATAAGTCTATATTAGTACTATTGGATAAAGCAACAAAGGGAAAAATAAAAAAGTACAATAATATAGAGAAAATAGATATTTATTATAATCATCCATTAAAAGGTGTGAAAATTTTACAAGAAATAAATAATTATGATAGTGAATTTTTAGATGTTATAATGAAGCATCATGAAGATTCTAAGAAAAAAGTTAATAACATTTATCTTGAAATAATAAAAGAATGCGATAATAAAAATTAAAATAAAATTGAGAGGAATATTAAGTTATGAATTCTAAAGATAGAAGAAATAATATTTTATCGAGATTGTTAGAGAACAATACTCCTATAAAAGGAGCAGATTTGGCAAGCATATATAATGTAACTAGACAAATAATAGTAAAAGATATAGCTATACTTAGAGCGCGAGGAAATAATATTATAGCTACACCAGAAGGTTATACAATATATGGTAGTGAGACAAATAAGGTTAAGTTTATTATTGCTGTTGAGCATGATGAATTAAATTTGAAGAATGAACTAGAAATTATAATAAAGTATGGTGGAACTATAGAGGATGTTATTGTTGAGCATCCTATATATGGTGAAATTAAAGCTAATCTTATGATAAGAAATTTAAATGATATGAATAAGTTTATAGATAAATATAATAATAACAATGCTAAACCTCTATCTATTCTTACTAATGGAGTTCATTTACATACAATTTCCGTTGACGATAAAGATAGTGAAGTATTGATAAAAGAAGATTTAAGAAAAAATAATTTTATTGTTTGTTAAATGATTTTGATTTAGGAGGCATATTGAGAATATATGGATTATGATGTATTAATATTAGGTGGTGGAATTGTTGGATGTGCTGTTGCATATGAACTTTCCAAATATAATTTAAATATAGCGCTTATAGAAAAAGGATATGATATAGCAGATGATATAGCTGTGGTTAATACTGCTATAGTATATGATGGATCTGAAACATCAAACATAGTTATGGCTGAACTTGAAAACATAGGTAGTAAGCTTATAAAAGCTGATTGCGAAAAGTTTAATATACCATATAAAAAGATTGGTTCTCTTAAAATTGCTAGAAATGATGAGCAAAATATAAGAATTGAAAACATGTATATAAATGCTAAGAAAAGAGGTATATCTGATATATATTTATTAGATACTAATGAAGTTAAAGATATAGAACCTAATATATACGGTGATATTAAGCGAGCATTATATTCAGAAAATACATCTATAATAGCTCCCTATGAGCTTGCTATTGCATATGCAGAAGTAGCTGTTGATAATGGAGCTAATTTTAGATTAGAAGAAGAAGTTATAAGTATAAAAAAAATAACCAAGGGATTTGATGTAATAACAAATAAAAATAAGTTTAAATGTAAGATGGTAGTAAATACTATACCAGATGAGATATACATAGATAATATTAAAACTAAAAGTTTAATTGTAGAAGAAAATAAAAAAAAGAAAATGAATTATTTTTTAACTGATGATAAAGTTGAAAAAAATCTTAGTAAAATAATAGTTGATGTAATAGATGAACAAACATTTGTCATGAATTCACCAATGATTAATGGTGGAACTATGTTTGGTGTTAAAAATACAGATATTCTTGATGTTAATAAAGGGTTGGAATTTATAAAGTCTATAGTTCCGAGTGTAGATAAAGAAAATATAAGTGAAATGATACGAGAAGTTTATATGAGAGATGAAATGGATATTGATGATAGTGAAATGCATGATGGATATATAAGAGTAACAGGAAAGCATTATGGAAAAATAACTATAGCACCAGCGATAGCACAAAGTATAAAAGATGCAATAGTAAATAATATGAATGCATCAGTTAATAAAAATTTTATAGATAAGAGAAGAGAGTTTTATAGATTTAGAGATTTAAATAGAGATGAGATAAATGAAATTATAAAACTTGATAAGAGATATGGAAATATTATATGTGCTTGTAATAGAGTTAGTGAAGGGGAAATTGTAGATTGTATTAGGAGACCTTTAGGTGCTAGAACTATTGAAGGAGTTAAAAAAAGGACAGGGGCAGGATATGGAAATTGTCATGGTTCATATTGTATTAGAAAAATAATAAATATTCTTGCAAGAGAGATGGATAAAAGTCCAGTTGATATAGTTAGAAATTCAAAAGATTCCAAGATAGTATCAGGTAGAATAAAAGAGTTTGATGAAGTTTAAGTAGAGGTGAATATTTTTTATGAAAGAGGATATATTTACAAGTATAGTAAGAGTAAGAGGAAATATAAAACATAAGGTTGTACCAGTTAAAAGTAGTGACATAGTTAATGTAAAACTTTGGAGAGAATTTTCTAAAGTTATAGGTAGAATTTATGTTAGTACTCCAATAAATACGGGAGATATAATATGTAAAAATATATTGAATACTGGTATAGATATAGTTTGCACTAAAAGAATTGATAATTAATAAATTTAATGGGCAAATTATTGACAAGAAGCCTTAAAATATAATATATTAAGATTAATTAATAATATTAAACCTGTGAAGAGGCCAAGTAGTTTTAATAAAGCTTTAAGAGAGTCGGTGTTTGGTGTGAACTGATAGCTTTTATTAATATGAATCCACCTTGGAGGGACTGTGATTTAAGCAGTACGGTGAAGAGTCGTTATATCTGTAAAGAGGGTAAAGAATTAAGGTCTTTACCAATTAGGGTGGCAACGCGGAGTCTATTCGTCCCTTTTCAGGGATATAGGCTCTTTTTTTATTATTACAAGAAATTTATTAAAATTAATATATATTGGGAGGAATAATAATGTTAGATTTAAAGAGAATAAGAAATAATCCAGAAGAAATCAAAAAAGCTTTAACTAATAGAGGAGAAGATTTTGATTTATCAGTTATTGATGAAGTTATTAAACTAGATGAAAAAAGAAGAACAATACTTAGTGAAGTTGAAGTTTTAAAGAGTAAAAGGAACCAAGTTTCAGCTGAAATTCCTAAGTTAAAGAAAGCTGGCGAGGATGTTGCGCCAATAATGGCTGAAATGAAAGAGCTTGGAAATGAAATTAAAGAACATGATACAAATCTTTCAGAAGTAAATGAAAAATTAGAATATTTAATGCTTAGAATACCAAATATACCAAATCCTGAAGTTCCAGATGGAGATTCAGATGAAGATAATGTAGAAATAAAAAGATGGGGAGAGCCAAGAAAATTTGATGGTGAGCCAAAGGCACATTGGGATTTAGGAGCAGATCTTAATATATTAGATGCTGAAAGAGGAGGAAAGGTTGCAGGATCAAGATTTACATTCTATAAGGGATTAGGAGCAAGACTTGAAAGAGCTGTACTTAACTATTTTATGGATAAACACTCAGATGAGCATGGATATACTGAAGTATTGCCACCATATATGGTTAATAGAAATAGTATGACAGGAACAGGTCAGTTACCTAAATTTGAGGAAGATGCATTTAAGGTAGAAAATAATGGATTTTTCTTAATACCTACAGCAGAAGTTCCAGTAACTAATATGTATAGAGATGAAGTCCTAAATGGGGAAGAATTACCAATAAAGCATGTTGCTTATTCAGCTTGTTTTAGAGCAGAAGCGGGATCAGCTGGTAGAGATACTAGAGGTTTAATTAGACAACATCAATTTAATAAAGTAGAGTTAGTTAAGTTTACAAGACCTGAAAATTCATATGATGAGTTAGAAAAATTAGTTAGAGATGCTGAAGAAGTATTAGAAGAATTAGGATTACCATATAGAAAAGTTAGAATATGTAAAGGTGATTTAGGATTTACTGCAGCATTAAAATTTGATTTAGAAGTTTGGATGCCAAGTTATAATAGATATGTTGAAATTTCAAGTTGTTCAAACTTTGAAGAATTCCAAGCAAGAAGAGCAAATATTAAGTTTAGAGATGGAAAAGGTAAACCTCAATTTGTTCACACATTAAATGGATCAGGATTAGCAGTTGGAAGAACAGTTGCTGCTATACTTGAGAATTATCAAAACGAAGATGGTACTGTAACAGTTCCTGATGCGTTAAAGAGATATATGGGTGTAGATATAATTAAATAATAAAGTTTATTTTAAATTAAAAAGCTGAAATCTAAAAAGATTTCAGCTTTTCTAAATATTTTACAACTCCATTATTATTATTGGAATTTATAATATTAGTAGAAATAGATTTTAGTTGAGTATTTGCATTATTAACAGCGTAACATTCATCTGAAATTTTGAACATAGGTAAATCATTTAAATTATCTCCGAAGGAAATTAATCTATCAAAATTATATTGAGCCATTATTTCTTTAATTGCATTTGCTTTTGATGATTTATCGCTATAAATCTCTAGATTATAAAAGTCTTTATTATAAACATCCTCATATGCAACTGAATATATTCCAGATATATTTTGAATTTTATCATATATATTCATAACTAAGTCTTTTTTTTCTAATAATAAAAAATAAAGAACATTTGAGTTATTTGGTAATTTTGATTTTATAAATGTTTTATAAGGGCTACCAATTCTATCATTCATAAAATTTTTTTGAACATCATTATTTAAATTATTATAGTAAGCATTTATATGATTATTAGATATAGTGTAAGCAAATACAGAAGCATAATTATCTTCCAAAATTTTATTTATTTGACTAACAGAAGCTTCGTTAATAGGATTGTAAGTAATATATGTTTCTTTTTTTAAGTCATATATTGCAGCTCCATTCATAACAATTACTGGTAGGTGTAAATTTAATTTAGAAAGAAGAGGAACAACAGTAGCTGGTGTTCTAGCTGTAGCTGCTGAAAAATTTAATCCTTTGCTTATTAGTTTATTTAGTGATGATATTGTATAAGGTGAAAGTTTGGCATTATTATCTAATAAAGTTCCATCCAAGTCTGAAATGTATAAGTTCATTATGTCCTCCTTAAAATAAAAAATAAATTTCCAATAATTATAATATAAAAAAATATATAATGCTACCTAAATGATATTATTATATAATATAAAGAAATTTATAAAAAATTTTATAAAAATAGTTGACATAAAAAATATATGTTGATATAATTCTATTTGTCGCATGGAGAGATGGTCGAGTTGGTTTAAGGCACCGGTCTTGAAAACCGGCGTACCTTCACGGGTACCCAGGGTTCGAATCCCTGTCTCTCCGCCATACAAACCTGTTCATATGAATAGGTTTTTTTGTTATTTTTTAAATTTATTTTCATATTTTTACTATATTGCAATATTACATAATATAGGTTATTAATATAATATATTTAGAGTTGATGTTAATAATATAAAAATATATAAATTAAGTAAAATAAAAATAAAAAAGGTGTTGACATAAAAATATATCATTGCTATAATAATAAATGTCTTTACGGAGAGATGGTCGAGTTGGTTTAAGGCACCGGTCTTGAAAACCGGCGTACCTTCACGGGTACCCAGGGTTCGAATCCCTGTCTCTCCGCCATTATATATTTTAATATAGAGGGCACATGGAGAATTACTCAAGTGGCTGAAGAGGCGCCCCTGCTAAGGGCGTAGGTCGGGCAACCGGCGCCCGGGTTCAAATCCCGGATTCTCCGCCAAAAACATCTAACTAATGTTAGATGTTTTTTTATATAATTTATTTATTTCTATAAATTTTTAACTTATAGGTTATATATATTAAAAAAATAATATTTATATATTTTTTATGTACTATAATAAAGAATTTTTAATGCTTTCTTTTAAAAATTCTTTATTATAGTACATTTTTATTTCTTTAAATATAAAACTTTAAGTTTAAATTATTAAAATTAAAAATTGCTATATAGACTTAGTATTAATATTATAAAAGCAAGTATTTACATTAAATATAAATATTATAATAATTAAATCAAATCGTTTATTAAATTTTTTAGAAATATAGTAAATAGGATATAATTAATATAAGAAATAAACTTAATATAAAATGAATATTTAGGAGTAATTATATATGGGAATAAGATTTATTTATGGGAGAGCTGGTAGTGGAAAGAGTAGATTTTGCTTAACACAAATTAAAAAGAAATTAGAAGATAAAAAAAACAATAAATTAATATTAATAGTTCCAGAGCAATATACATTTCAAACTGAGAAAAAGCTTTTAGATATAATTGGAGAAAAAGCTCTTTTAAAAACACAGGTTTTAAGTTTTAAGAGAATGGCAGAAATTGTTTTTGAAGAATGTGGTGGAAGAGTTCATAAAATAATGGATGATGAAGGTAAGAATATGCTTATTTATAAGTTGCTTCAAGAAAAAGGAGATGAACTAAAATATTTTAATAAAATATCAAGACAACAAGGTTTTATTGATATAATTTATAAAACATTTACAGAGTTTAAAAAATATAATATTTCCAAGGAAATGTTATTAGAGGGTGAAAAAAATACTGATGATGAAGAATTAAAGGAAAAGTTAAATGACTTAATAAATCTTTATAGTGATTACAATGAAAGAATAGAATCAAATGTAATTGACAGTGATGATGAACTTACTATATTAGCAAAAAAATTAAAATGCTGTCATATATATGATGATTCAGAAATTTGGATTGATGAATTTACAACTTTTACTCCACAACAACTTGAAATTATTAAGGAGTTAGCATTTAAAGCTAATAAAATAAATATAACCCTTTGTATAGATGAAAGCGGAAGTAATAAGAATTCAGATGTAACTGATATATTTAATTCCCTAAAAAATACTGAAAAAAGAATTCTTAATATTATGGAGGAAAATAACATTTCTTATTTAAATCCGATAGATTTAAATAAAGAATATCCATATAGGTTTAAAGATAGTGAAGAACTTAAACACATAGAAAGACATTTCTTTACTTATCCATTTAGAATATATAGCGGTAAAAATAAGGATGTAAGATTATATAAAGCAAATAACACTTATGATGAAGTTGATATTATAGCAAAAGATATAGTAAGACTTGTTAGAGATAAAGGATATAGATATAAAGATATAGCTGTTGTTTGTAGAAATATAGATTCTTATGAAAAGATAACATCTGTTGTTTTTAATCAATATAATATACCATATTTTTTAGATAAAAAAATTGAAGTTCTTAGCAACCCATTAGTGATACTTATACTTTCAGCTTTTGAAATATTAATTCAAAATTGGTCTTATGAAAGTGTATTTAAATATTTGAAAAGTGGCCTTATAAATATAGAAAGAGAATATATAGATATTTTAGAAAATTATATTTTAGCTCATGGGATAAAAGGTTTTAGATGGACTACAGAAGAAGTTAATGATGGATATTTTGAAAGTGAAGATATATATGAAAATAAAGATGAACTGCTTATAAAGGAAATAATGGAGGAAGTTCGTGAGCCTATAATCAAATTTCATAATAAAATAAAAGGAAAGAATAATAAAACGGTTAGAGAAATTTGCATTGCTATATATGAATTGTTAATTGAGCTTGATGTATTTAATAAAATTGATGATTGGATTGAAGTTTTTAGTCAAGAAGGATTAGAAGGAAAGATAAGAGAGTATGAGCAAATACCTTCTATGGTAATAGAAATATTAGATCAAGCTGTTGATGTAATTGGAGAAGAAGAAATATCTCCTAAAGATTTTTATAAGGTTTTAAATGCAGGATTTCAAAGTAAAGAAATTGGAGTTATACCAGTTGCTTTAGATCAGGTGAATATTGGTGATATAGCTAGAGTTAAAGGAAGAGATGTAAAAGCACTATATATAATTGGTGTTAACGATGGGGTACTTCCATCAACTAATAAAGAAGAAGGAATATTATCAGATAGAGATAGAGAGATATTAAAAGAAATTGGAATAGAACTTGCAGCAACAACTAAGGCTAGGGCTTTTGAGGAACAATTTATGGTTTATACAGCACTTACTATTGCTAGTAACTATATGATGATTACTTATCCAATGGCAGATTTTGAAGGGAAATCATTAAGACCTTCAATAATTATACCAAGGTTAAAGAGAATACTTTTGAATTTAAAAGAAGAGAGTGATATCTTTAATTATAATGATAAATATGATGAGTTTAATAAAGTAACGACACCTATTTCTACTTTTAATGAACTTATATTAGCACTTAGAATGCAAGCTGATAAAGAAGAAATAGATGAATATTGGAAAGAAGTATTTAGCTGGTATATGAACAATGAAAGTTTTAAGAAAAAAACAGAGATAATATTTAAGGGAATTGATTATTCAAATATGGGTGAAACAATTCAAAGAGAGAAAATAAGAAGGCTTTATGAAAATGATAATGGTAATTTAAGATTTAATGTATCAAGGCTTGAAAAATATGCAGAATGTCCTTTTTCTTATTTTATTCAATATGGGCTTAAGGCTAAGGATAGAAAAATATATGAGTTTTCAGCACCAGATATTGGGTCATTCATGCATGAAATATTAGATAAATTTACTAACAAAGTTAAAAATGAAAATCTTTCATGGTCTGAGTTAAGTAAAGATAAGTGTAGAAATATAGTAAATGAGCTTATTGATATAAAGCTTAAAGAAGATAAAAATTCTATTTTAAATAGTACAAAAAGATATAAATATTTTACTGATAGATTTAAGAGAATAGTTGCAAAGTCAGTTTCTATCATTTCAGAACAAATGAAAAGAGGAAAATTTGAAGTTTTTAAAAATGAATTTGAATTTGGTTCTTCAGAAGGTGGTGAGCCTATAAAGCTTGATTTACCTACTGGTGAGAGAGTTTATTTAACTGGAAGAATTGATAGAATTGATACTTTAGATATGGATGGAAATACATATCTTAGAGTAATAGATTATAAATCAGGATCTAAAAAGTTTGATTTAACAGAACTTTATTATGGACTTCAAATTCAACTGTTAGTTTATTTAGATGCACTTATTAAAAATGCTGATTATATTTTAAATAAAGGTGTAATGCCTGGAGCGATTCTTTATTTTAAAATTGATGATCCAATAATAAAAGGAAATAAAAATCTTGAAGAAGAAGAAATTCAAAAACAAGTTTTAGATAAGCTTAAAATGAATGGATTACTTTTAAAAGATGCTAAACTTATAAGGGCAATGGATAGTACTATGGACACTTATTCATTAATAATACCAGCTGGATTTAAAAAAGATGGAGAGTTTTCAGCAAGAAGTTCTGTTGCAACAGAAGAACAGTTTAATATATTGAGAGAATATGTTAATAACAAGATGGTTGAGCTTTGTACAGATATGTTAAGTGGAAAAATAAAAATAGAACCTACTAAAATTAATAAAAGGGGTTATTGTGAGTTTTGTGATTATTCATCTATATGTCAATTTGATACGAGTATAAAAGATAATAAATATAGAATTGTATTAAAGAAGAAAGATGATGAAATATGGAAAAAGATAGAGGAAAAGGTTAAGGGAAAGGAGGTTATAGAATAATGGGAGAAACTAAATGGACTGATGAACAACTTCAAGCTATTAATACTAGGGGATGTAACCTTTTAGTTGCAGCAGCAGCAGGGTCAGGTAAAACAGCTGTCTTAGTAGAAAGGATAATAAAGATTGTTACAGATAAAAATAATCCAGTAGATATAGATAGACTTTTAGTAGTTACATTTACAAATGCAGCAGCTGCTGAGATGAGAGAAAGAATAGCAGCTGCAATAACAAAAGAGCTTGAGAGAAACCCAAGTTCTACTAATCTTCAAAAACAATTAACATTATTAAGTAGAGCAAATATAACTACAATGCATTCATTTTGTTTAGATATTATAAAAAATAATTTTCATACAATAGATTTAGATCCTTCGTTTAGAATTGGAGATGAGACTGAAGGAACTTTGTTGAAAAGTGAAATAATAGATGATATGTTTGAAGACTTATATGATAAAGAAGATAAAGAATTTTTAAATTTAGTTGAGGCTTATGGCGGTAGTAAGGATGATAGAAAGCTTAAAGATATTATTTTAGATTTGTATAGATTCTCTATGAGTGGACCTTGGCCTGAAAAGTGGCTTAAGGATAAGGCTGAAGATTTTAATATAAATACTATTTCTGATTTGGATAATACAGAATGGGTTCAAGTATTAAAAGGTGATATAAATATGGAAATTGATAGTTTTATTAACATGTATCATAATGCAATAGACATAATATCAAGCACAGAAGGAATAGAATCATATTTAGATGTATTTAATGATGAATTGTCTTTACTTATAAATTTAAAAGATTCTTTAAGTAATGGACTTACTGAAATATATAATTCAGTTTCTAAAATATCATTTGGAAGACTTAAATCTATAAGAAAAAATAATGTTAGCAATCCAGAAGCACAAGATTTTGTTAAGGGAATAAGAGATCAAGTTAAGAAAAAAATAAATGGATTAAAAGAAGATATTTTTTCAATGAGTCCAGAAGAAATGTTATATGGAATAAAATCATCATATCCTTTTATAAAGAAGTTATCAGATATAACATTAGAGTTTACTAAAAGATTTAGCGATAAAAAAAGGGATAAGAATATGTTAGATTTTAATGATTTAGAACATTTAGCTCTTAAAATTCTTATTAATTATGAAATTGATAATATAGAGCCTTCAAAAGTAGCATTAAAATTTAGAGAATTTTTTGATGAAGTATTAGTTGATGAATATCAAGATTCAAACAATGTTCAAGAATCTATAATAAATTTAGTATCAAGAAAAACTACAGATAATCCAAACGTATTTATGGTTGGTGATGTAAAACAAAGCATATATAGATTCAGACAGGCAAAACCAGAATTATTTTTAGAAAAATATAATACTTATTCAAAACAAAAAGGTTCAGTAAATAGAGTAATACAATTATATAAGAACTTTAGAAGTAGAAGAGAAATTATAAATGGAGTTAATTTTATATTTAAACAAGTTATGTCAAATGCTGTTGGCGAACTTGAATATACTGATGATGAAGCTTTAAATCTAGGCGCTGATTTTAAAGAAGTAAAAGAGTTAGATTCATATACAGGTGGTCCTATAGAACTTCATATATTAGATAAAAATGAAAAATTAGAAGATATAGATTTAATGGATGAAGAGGATATAGATTCAATAAATCTTGAAGCAAGAATTGTTTCTAAAAGAATAAATGAACTTATGTCTGATTCTAATAAAGATAAATTTAAAGTATTAGATAAAGAAACTGGCGAATATAGACAACTTAAATATAAAGATATAGTTATATTATTAAGGGCAACTAAAAATTGGGCAGAAATATTTTTAGATGAACTTGGGCTTGAAGGTATACCAGTTTATGCTGATACTGGATCTGGATATTTTGAATCAATTGAAATAAGAACTATAATGTCACTTTTAAAGGTCATAGATAATCCACTTCAGGATGTTCCTATGATAGCTGTTTTAAAATCTCCTTTTATGGGATTTACTGCAGAAGAACTTGGAGATATTAGAATGGTTAATAAAGAAAAATATTTTTATGAAAATATAATTCAAATTATTAATGAAGAAAATAATATTTCTTTAGGACTTAAAGAAAAGTGTGATAGAGTAGTAGATTTAATAAATAAGTGGAGAGATAAATCTTTATATATGCCAATTGATGAATTTATTTGGTATTTATATATGGATACATCCTATTATGGATATGTGGGAGCAATGCCAAATGGAGTATTAAGACAAGCAAATTTAAAGATATTATTTCAACGAGCTAAGCAATATGAACAAACTAGCTTTAAAGGTCTTTTTAATTTTATAAATTTTATAAATAAACTTAGAAAATCTTCAGGAGACATGGGAAGTGCTAAAATCCTTGGAGAAAATGAAGATGTTGTTAGAATTATGAGTATTCATAAAAGTAAGGGATTAGAGTTTCCAGTTGTATTTTTAGCTGGAAGCGGAAAACAATTTAATTTAATGGATTTAAATAATAGTATATTGCATCATGATGATTTGGGTTTTGGTCCTGAATATGTAGATTTAGAAAAACGAATAAGTTATAGTACGTTACCTAAAGATGCTATAAAGAAAAAAATAAGACTTGAAACCTTATCTGAGGAAATGAGAATATTATATGTTGCATTTACTAGAGCTAAAGAAAAACTTATTATAACTGGAACGGTAAATAATATAGATAAGACTGTGGAAAAGTGGGTAAATTCAGCTAGTATAGAAAAAGAAAATATAGCAGCTTCAGAAGTTTTAAAAGGAAAGTCTTATTTAGATTGGGTTGGAATGGCACTTTGTCAACATAAAGATGGTGAAGTATTAAGAGAAAAGTCTTCAGAATTTAATGATATAGTAAAAGACGATTTATCCACATGGAATATAAAAATATGGAGTAAATATGATTTTACTGTGGATAAAAAAATAGAGGTTGTGGATGAATTTCCTGTGGATAAAAATTTATTTATAGATTTTAAGGCAGAAACTGTGGATAAAGAAATAGAAAGAAGACTTAGCTATAAGTATAAGTTTAATGAATTGACAACCTTAAAAAGTAATTTTTCTGTTTCAGATTTAAAAAAGAACAATTATGAAGAAAGGGAAGAAAATAATAGAGAAGACTTATTTTCTGAAAAGATTGTAATAAAGCCAAGGTTTCTTCAAGAAGAAAGAGGACTATCAGGTGCAGAAAGAGGAACTGCTATGCATTTTGTTATGCAAAAAATAGATTATGATAGGGTTGATTCAATAAAACAAATAAAAAATCAATTAGAAGAAATGTTTGATGATGAATTATTAACAGAAGCGGAATTTAAATCAATAAATCCATTTAAAATATTGAATTTCTTTAAAAGTGATATAGGTGTTAGACTTTTAAATGTTTATAGAAAAGGTGGAGTTATTCATAGGGAATTACCTTTTTATATAAATGTAAAGGTAACTGAAGTTAAGGATAGTATACCAAAAGAATTAGAAAATGAAGAAGTTAGACTTCAAGGAATAATAGATCTTTTCTTTGAGGAAAACGATGAAATAATTTTAATTGATTATAAGACGGATTATATAGAAAAAAATGCTGAGGAAGAGATGAATAGAAAATATAAGGTACAATTAGATTATTATACTGATGCATTAGAGAGAATAACTGGTAAGAAAGTTGTAAGTAGGTATTTATATTTATTTTACTTAGAAAGAGAAATAGAAATATAAAA
>NZ_JAUNLM010000128.1 GCF_030532265.1 Clostridium sp.
CAAGAACATTTCCAAATCTTACTGCAACATAATCTGTTTTACTCTTTTTATTCATGGCTTGTACTATCATTTCGCACATTCTCTTTGTAGCACCCATTATATTTGTTGGATTTACTGCCTTATCTGTTGAAATAAGTACAAACTTTTCTGAATTAAATTCATCTGCACATTCTGCAACATTTAATGTTCCAAGTACATTATTTTTAATTGCTTCTTCTGAGTTATCTTCCATAAGAGGTACATGTTTATGTGCTGCTGCATGGAACACAACATCAGGCTTAAATTCTTTAAATATTTTTCTAAGTCTTCTTTTATCTCTAACTGATGCAATTATTGTAAATTGATCAAGTTCTGGCATATTTCTTTTTAATTCATTTTGTATGTCATAAGCATTATTTTCATAAATATCAAGTATTAAAAGTTTCTTTGGTTTAAAGTTAGCAATTTGTCTACAAAGTTCTGATCCAATAGAGCCTCCTCCACCAGTTACAAGAACTACTTTATCATTTAAATAACTTGAAACTCCATCTTTATCAAGTTTAACTTCATCTCTACCAAGTAAATCTTTAATATCAACATCTCTCATTTGTGTAAGAGATAACCTTCCCCCCATTATTTCATAAACACCTGGTATTATTTTAATCTCAGCATTTGTTTGCTGACATATTTCTATTATTTCTTTCTTTTTCTTTGGACTAGTTTTTGAAATTGCTATAATTATTGTATCTATATTGTATTCTTCAACAACTCTTAGAATATCATTTCTATTTCCAACAACCTTTACCCCAAGAAGAAATGTTCCAATTTTATTTTTATCATCATCAATAACTCCAACCGGAACCATATTTACTTCTTTTTTATTTTTATACATTTCAGAAATAACCATATGACCACATGAACCAGCACCAACTACAAGAACTCTTTTTTTTGCATTTTTTACATCAAGTTTTCCATATACAATAATTCTTCTATATATTCTATATGAAAGCCTTATACCAACTACCATAACATATATAAGTATTGCACTTAATATAACAATACTATTTGGTAAACTTCTATTTTCAATATTGTTATATATAAGATTTATTATGCAACCAATAATACATGCAAATAATCCTTTTATAAATTCATCTATACTTGCATTACTCCATAAACTTTTGTACATCTTAAATAATGCTAATGGAATAATATACGACAAAAATATTATCGGTAGCATTCTTATATAATATTGCATATAATCATGTGGAATATTAAAGTCAAATCTAACAATAAAACTAAATAAGTATGCAATATTTATAAAAATTATATCTGCTATTAATAATAGTGGTACTCTCCATTTTTTTATTTTATTCATAATATTACTTCCCCTATTTTTACTAACTTAAAAATTTTTATTATATAAAGAAAAATTTTTTCCTTTTTAATTTACTTCCTTCATAATTTATATCTTCATTATTAAGTAACTTAACTTCATTTTCTAAAAATACGCTTCTTAATAAAATATTTTTCTTAAATACTTCTTGAGACTCTTCAAGTATTCCAGTATTTCTACTTTTATTATTATGAGCATCGCTTCCAATAAATGAATATACTCCAGCTTTTATAAGCTTTTCTGCTGTTTTTTTGACATCTTTTCCAAAGTCCCCTCTTACACTTCCTGCATTAAGCTGAAAAAGGCATCCTTCATCAATAAAGTCATTTAATACTTCAACATTACTTATAACTTCTGAATATCTTTCAGGATGAGCAATA
>NZ_JAUNLM010000129.1 GCF_030532265.1 Clostridium sp.
CCTCCTCATAGACTTTTAATAATTTTACCATATTCTGTATTACAATACTATATAATATAAGATTTCATTTTACTTTAATTATTTTAAAATTAAATAAAAAAATAAATTTTTAAGCTATTATAAATAACCTAAAAATTTATTTTATAAATTTACTCTTATTTTTGTGGTGGCCACTCTAAAACTCTTGGTGGTTGCCATCCATCTGGATCTGGATTATCTTCTGAAGTTATAAGAGAACCTGTGCTATTAATCCAAAATGGACTATTATAATCATAAGCTATTTCTTCTGATGATACAGTTCTATATTGACCATTTTTAATATTTATTTGCTTTAATTCATCATTTTTAGCTGCATCATATAAATCTTTATAATTACACACTTTCCCATCTTCTTCTATTATGGCAAAATTATTTCCTTCTTTGCTTCCAGATAAGTATATACTTGCTTCTGCAATTGTAGTTATCCAAGCTTTTTTCCCATCTATTAAATAGTCTTCCTTAGCTAATTTAGCATTATTTGAAGCTGCACTTACATAAAACTTTCCTAAGGTATCTTCTAAATTCTCTTCAAGTCTTGCTACAACAACGTTTTGTCCCTCAAATTCTTTACTAATTTTAGGATTTCCATTTCCAATATTTTTTACTTGTTCATTAGTTAAATGAGCAATTTCTCCATTTAATAATCCTTTGTTTATAGCAGTATCTCTTAAGAATCCTATAGTTTTAGTATTATCTTTTTTTTCTTCTGAATTATTTTTATTCTCTATATTATTATCATTATTTACTTTTTTCTCATTACTTTCTTTCTTAAATTCTAAATCAACATTACTTTTAACGTTAGTTGAAGTATTTGTAAAAGTACCTTTTACAGTATTCCCCTCTATAGTAACTTTATAAATTCCTGTGGATTTCCCATTCTCTGATTCATTTATAGTGTACTTATTATTCCCATCACTTTTAATATCGACATCTAAAGATTGATCTGGATATTTCGTATAATATTCTGTTGCTATTATACAATCATCTTTTTTATATGAATTTTCAAGGTTTATTACTACACCAATATTGTCATTAATATTACCTTCTAAAACTCCACCATTAAGGAAAATATCTAAGTCATTTGAATTTTTATCTTTTTCCTTATTTGAAGTTTCATTGTTACTCTCCTCTTTATCTTTATTAATATTGCTACTATTATTTATTTTAGATTCATTATTTGTAATATCTTTACTACTTGTTCCGCATGCAATAAAAGAACTACTCAAAATTCCAATAGCTATTAATAGACTTAATGTTTTTCTCATAATTTCCTCCTATAACCTCTAGTAAATAACTAAAAATCCCTTTAATTTATTACCGCTATATTAACAAAATCATTATTATTTAATATTATATTAACAATTATACCATTAAAAACCATATTGCATGTGTAAATATTTTTTATTTTAAGATTATCACATAATAATTTATTTACTATATTACAAACTTTTAAATACTATATTTAAGCAAATATTTAAAAATCTACATATTGATAAAATTATAATTTCAAATAAAAAGCTAAAAAATAAGTGCATAGTATATATTTATACACTATGCACAAGTCTATTAAATTATTTTCTAGCTACTATTGTAAAAGTCTTTGGAATTCCTTTATCAAAGACATCACTTGATAAAT
>NZ_JAUNLM010000130.1 GCF_030532265.1 Clostridium sp.
ACTTTTGCATCTTTTAAATCAGTTTTTACCTTTATAAAGCTTGGTTTTACAACTAGTTTATAAACAGGAATTAAGAAGAAATCTTTTCTAACTTCTTCTATAGATAAAGGTGAGTCTGTATCTTTATAATTTCCGTTTTTAAAATCATCATTTATTGAAGAAAATTTTGATGGATTTTTACTAAAGTAATCTATTAGAATATTAGAGTTGCTTTTATTTATTGGTAAAGAACTATCATTACAATAAAGTATTTTACTAAGTTCCTCAGGGTTTGAAGAGGAAATTGAATTTGAGAATGAAAGTGCTATTTCTTTTTCAGATTTGACTGTTGATTTTAAGTAAAAGAATACACCAGAAAATATTACAACGATAAATACTAGGCTTATTATTACAATTTTAGATTTTTTTTTGTTTTTTTTTATTTTTGAGCAATTAGGACAAATTCCATTTATTAATTTTGAACCACATTTATTACAAAAATTCATTTTAAAACCTCCTTAATAATAATTTTACATCTAAAATATAATTTAACATTTTTTTGAACAATTGACAAATTTGTTAACAAAACGTTATAATTTAACATAGAATAGGAGGCGTTTTATGTTTTGTTCAAAGTGTGGTAAAGAAATACCAAATGAATCAGTTTTTTGTCCAGAATGTGGGAACAAGTGTAATGGTGGTAGTAAAAATATACCTATAGATGTAAATGAACATAAAGGATATATAATAAAATCTTTATGTCACCCAATAACTTCAGTTAAGGAACAAGTTTTTGGAATATCATCAAAAATACAATTAATTTATATTTCAATAATAACTTTAATAATACCACTAGTTAAAACTCTTTTATTTAAGTCATTTAGTTTTAATTTAGTTAAAAGTCTAGTAGGTATGATACTAGAATTCTCAAACGTTAATAGTTGGGATTTTAATGACATGATAAAAGCTAAAAGTCAGTTTGATATGATTATGGAAAATATATTTCCTACAGGTAAAATATACTTTTTGAATTTAGGAAGCTATGTAATTAATTATGCTTTAATATTAGGTGTAATTTATATCATATTTAAATTTTTAGTTAAAGAAGATATAAATAAAGATTCACTTATAAATATAATGTTTGTAGTATCAATAATAAATGTATTTATATTAATACTATCTTCTATAGCTCTAGTTTTAGGAGGAGCTATTTGGATGATAGTAAGTTTATTTAGTTCTATATTATCAGTTGTATTATTGTATGCTTTATTTGGTACTTTAATAAAATCAAAAAATAAATATATATATATATATTCTTTAACTTGTATGGTTGTTTATTCAATAAATGCATGGTTTGTTTTTAACAATGTATCATCTATAATTTATGAAGTTTATTATAATTTAGAGAGATATTTTATTTAATATAGTATATACAAAGAGGCGCTTATTTTTATAAGTGTCTCTTTTATGTTTTAATAATTATATAGATTGTATATTTTAATATATGAATTAAACATATTTATAATTTAAAAGAATATTTTATGGGAGGAGATTAATGGAAAGTAAAAAGATTTTTATTATAGAAGATGAAGAAAAGATAAGAGAAGAGCTTACTAAATTTTTAGAGAAGTATGGCTATGTTGTAGAATCATCAGATG